>NZ_LMVP01000087.1 GCF_002287235.1 Methanosarcina spelaei | reverse complement strand
TGGCGCGGACATACCCCGTTGCTTGCAGCGGGGTGCGCCAGCGCAACTTTGATTTTGAGACAGTTCCTAAGCTGTTTTATTTGAGATTCAAGACTCTCAATGTAAGTTGCAATAACTTCAGGATTTGAAGTACACAGAGCAAGAATCTCTTCACGTTTCATCAAAGATAGAAATAACTCATTGTAAATCCAATTTTTCCTCGAAAAGAGGAAAAATTGTGTAGCCCTAAAAAGGCTACCTGAATAGTAACAAATTCTTTTTTATTCTCAGTTTTTCACTTATGCGGTAATCAAGCATAGAAGGCTCTTTATCATAGAAGGCTTTTTATGAAAGTCTAGGAGAATTTCGAAGCTTGTTAGAGTTCGGCTTGAACGCAGACAGGTGCTACATAGTTTACCACCTGGAGAGCAGTACTTTCAAGGAAGGTTCGGATACTCCAGGGAATCTTATCCAGGGTACTGGAGGCAAAGTTAAGGCTGCCTACAATTTCTCCTCTATACTTCAGAGGGATTATGGCAATAGCTTTTATTCCTTCTTTCTTTACTGCATCAACCATTGTATCTGAGTAGAATTCCAGTGAGTATATGGGCTTTCCAATTAAAATTTGCCTTGCTTCTAAAGAATCTGCCTTATATCTGGAAACCTTTTCTCTAAATTCAGGGGAAATTCCCCTATCTGCTACCAGGTTTATCTGGTCCAGGAGTTCATCCTTGAGGTATATGAATCCTGCATCGAGTCCGTGTATTTGAAGACAGGAATCAAGAACCAGGTTGAGCATTGTCTGGAAATTCCAGGTACTGCTGAGTTCTGTCCCTAGTTTTCGCTGGATCTCAAGCATTTTCTGGGCCTCTTTTCTTTCGGTAATATCAACTACAAGACCCTGGAAATGAGTTGCTTTTCCGTCATTGTCTCTCTGAATAAATGCTTTTTCATCTACCCAGAGCATTTTTCCGTCCCCTGTAAAGATTCTGTATTCAACGTCGAAAGAGTCCTGTCCCTCTGTAATGTTGCGATTGAGAATTTCAATAACTGAGTCTATATCATCCCTGTGAATGATGCTTTTATAAGGTATTTTCCCTGAGGTAAAGTCCTCTACCTTATACCCAAATTGAGTCACGTTTTCGGAAACGTATATGGTTGGCAGGTTTTCTTTGTTTTCCCATAGAAAAGCTACTGCCTGGCTGTTGTTTATTATGGTTCTCAACATTTTTTGAGTCTCTAAAGACTTTCTGAGAGCTTCTTCGCTCTTTTTCCTCTCAGTTATATCCAGTACAAGCCCTTGAAGGTGAGTTACTTCTCCGTCAGGATTCCGCTGGATAAACGTCCTCTCATTTACCCAGTGGAGGTCGCCAACCTTTGTAAAGATTCTGTACTCTATATTGAAGTCAACATCACCTCTCCGGATATGGTCTTCAAGTGAATCCTTAACTCTCTTCAGGTCATCGGGATGAATAATATCTCCGTACAGGACCCTGCCTGAGATAAAGTCCTCAATTGTATATCCAAACCGGACAACATTTTCAGAGACAAACTCTGAAGGCCATTTTTCTTCGTTTTTCCAGAGAAATACTACTGCATGACTATTATTCACAACTGTCCTGATTATTTCCTGCATCTCAAGGACAGAAAGTAAATCCACAATCCCTATTGCCGCAATAACCTTTCCGTCCTCTGAGAAGATGGGAGAAACAGCTACATTCCTGCCCAGATACGTGCCTTCTTTGGGAACTCCACGTATGGTTTTGCCGGTCCTGAGCACCTCTTCGAGTACAGGGCCTGTATAATCCCTGTCAAGGATTTTACCTTTCTCCAGGCGAAGTCCATTTCTATTGAGGCTACGGATAGTAGTTGGAAGCCCAACAAGAGAATGCACTGCGATAGCTATTGACTCGAGTTCATCAGATCCTGCATCTTCAGATATTTGAGAAGTAATTCTTTAACCCCCAGGAAAGATTTTGATATTTTTATATAACTACAACTAAAAGATTGAAGTTTTTATCAAGAAAAAGTAAGAACCAAGCTTTTTTCCAGCCTTACTTTTCCCTTATTTTTAGTACTCTTTTGATGGTTGAGCATATTCTAAAAACTGATTTAGCCTAATTAATGCTGCTAACATTATAGCTCTAATATATATTAATTCCTTTATTTATTGGACTTACTTTCTTTTTTTCTTTCTATTTCTTGTGCTTACTGGTATACTGGACTTTACTCTTCTTCTCTGGTTTTCGCTCCTGCTATGTACAGTTAAATACTGTATCAATGTGTTTCATGTTTCCGCAACTGGTTTCAGGTTAATTCAAAATACCGTTTCAACCCAGGTATTATCGTACTTCTAAAAATGGATAATTGGACATTATAATATGAAAAGTAAATTCTTAAAAGTACAAAATAAAAGAGCTACATTGTTATCTGTATTTTTATTTATATTCCTGTTTAGCAGATTGACTTGTTTAGCTACTGCTGTATCTACTGAAATTATAAATAAAAATGAATCTCAGATAGACAATTTTAATGATAGGGGATGGCTTGAAGAATGTATTAATTTATCTACAGATGAAAAAATCGAACTAGGAAATTATATCATAAGCTATAATTGTGATTTCCAAAAAAACGGGACCGATTTTATTGAGCTGGTTACGTTTAATCAAAAAGTCGATATTGAAGGCTCTGAAAAGCTCTACCAACTGAAATCTTTTAGTGGGCCTAAAGAAATTGGGGAGCTCAAAAACAAAATTATTTTCTTAAATTCATCAATTGCCGTCAATGTCAATGATAAAGGGGCTGGTAAACTTAAATTAAAAATTTGGTCAAAAACGGATGTTTTTTCTGAAATCAATATGTCAACAACTGCTCCTGAGTTTCTGCTTATCTCTCAGGGTGAAACTGTTAATATTCCTCTAAAAATTAATAATAGTGGTTGTATAGAAGAATTAGTTCGCCTGGAAGCAAGTAAGTCTGAATTTTACACTCATAAGTTTACTTACGAAGACTATCGAATTAATAAAATAAAGTTGCATCCAAATGAAACAAAAGATGTTAATGTTGAACTAAAAATCGATAACGATTGTACTCCAGGAGAACATAATTTTACTATAAACGCTTCTGGTAGGTCATCAACTGTTTTAATTTTCCCTTTCATTGTGGAAGAAAATTCCAGTAAATCTATTGAAAAACTTGCCATACAATTATCAAAAGTCTATGTTTCAGGCAAGGCCGGATCTGAAATTGTCGTACCTGTAAGGATCTTTAATTCCGGTGATGTAGATCTGAAGGATATTGGACTTGATATAAAATCACCAGTGGATAGCTGGGAGATCTATGTTTCTAAGAAAAAAATTGATCTTATTGAATCAAAAGAATATGAAACTGTTGACCTGACAATCCGCATACCCTCTGAAACTGAAAGCGGGGACTATTTTGTGAGTATAAAAGGAGTAGCTGATAATGTAGAGACGGAAGAAACGAAATTACGAGTTAATGTAAAATCGCAATCAAATTCAGCCTGGACTGGAATAACAATTATCGTTTTAGTAGTTACAGGTTTGTTTTTCGCATATAAAAAGTATGGGAGAAGATAAACATGGAGAAAATTCTTGAAATCCATAATATCACCAAGAAATATGGCGATTTAACAGCAGTGGATGACGTATCGCTTGATATATATGAAGGTGACTTGATCGGGCTTCTGGGGCATAATGGGGCAGGTAAAACGACGCTTTTTGTAATGCTTGCAGGATTGACCATGCAGACATCAGGAAATATAAAAGTTTGTGGTAAAAATATCGAAAAAAATATGATGGATTTAAAAAAGAACATAAGTTTTCTTCCTGATAACACCCTTTACTATGAAAACTTAACCGCAAAACAAAACCTCGAATACTTTTCTGAGCTTGCGGACGCCGATAAATCCAAAGTACCGGAACTTCTTGAAATTGTCGGTATGAGCAAATGGGCAGATAAGAAAGTCGGTGAGTTTTCTAAAGGAATGACACAAAGAATCGGCTTTGCACAGGCCCTTGTTAAAGACCCAAAAGTAATTTTTCTAGACGAACCCACATCAGGACTGGACCCAAAAGCTCGAATAGAAATGAACCTTCTTCTTAAAAAATTAAACGAGAAAGGGATCGCGATAGTAATCTCTTCTCATGTTTTGTCAGAGATCAAAGATATCTGCTCGAAAATTGCCATTATGAAGCAAGGGAAATTAGTAGCATATAACACACTTGAGAATCTTTGCAAACAGGAAAAGAGTAATAGTATACTTCTTGAAACAAAAGACGTTGAAAAGACAGCATCAATTCTCAAGTCAATAAAAGATATCTCATTTTTTCAACAAGATGATGTATTCAAAATCACATCTGAAACAGACATTAGGGAATCTCTTGTCTCTATACTGAATGAAAATCACGTGCCTGTTCTAACTCTTGAGTACGAGAAAGAAGATTTGTACGATATTTTTGAAAAATATTACCAGGTGGCTTAAATGAACAACAATAAAGTCGCAGTAATTGCAAAAAAGGAGTTTTTTGATAGTATAAAGAGTAAAACATTCCTGACTATATTTGGAATATTTTTATTGTTAATGTTAGTATCTTCTGTTATGGGTATCAACAATTATAACAAGCAACTTGACCAATATCAGAAATCTCAGGTTGAAAATCAGAACCCAGATAAAAATAGCGTTTTCACTGACTTTCCCGAGCCAAAACTAACAGCGGTAGTATTTCAGGAAATGGTGACAAATATAGGAGTAATAGGGGCAATACTGGCAATAATTCTCGGATATAATGCAGTTTCAGGAGAGAAAGAAAGAGGTAACTTGAAATTAATCCTGTCTTATCCTCTGTACCGGGAAGATGTCGTTAACGGCAAATTCTTTGGGAAGATTGGAATACTAATATTAACACTTGCTATCACATCCATACTTTCAATCGCTTGCGCGCTAGTTATGGGAGTGAACTTAACAGGATCTGACCTTATTGCTATAGCACTGTTTATGGTAATATCAACACTTTATCTCATTACTTTTTTAGAAATAAGTATCTTTTTTTCAACAGTATCTAAAAGCGGGACGAGTTCCATACTTTACTCATTCATGTTTTGGATATTAAGTACAATGATAATAACTTCTTTTTCGGGTGTGGTTGCAGATGCAATGGTTCCAACAGATGATACGGCTTTTTATGGTGGGAAAATATCTTCCACTAATTCCGTTAGTATCGTAGTTAGTGATAATGGTGAGACAAATTTAAGTGAAGATGGTGGAGAAAGCACATTTGAGAAATATCAAAAAAAATGGAAGATTCAAAATACGATAGAATCTTTAATATCGCCGACTCAAAATTATGAGCAGGTTGCCAGTGCTATTTTAGGAAATGATTTTGTAAATAGCTTGACAGAATCCGATTCCTCACAGAATGAAATCGACATGTTCGAAACTATATCGGGAAAAATGAGCAACATTATTACAATGCTTGTGTGGGCAATAATTTCGCTTGTAGGAACATATGTGGTCTTTATGAGACAGGATATAAGATGAGTTAAAACAAAGATGGATGGTATTGAAGGTTCTGGAACCATTCGAATTTCGCAAATTTATTATACACAATTGAAGGAGAAACGATCGTCTATAAATACACACATATCCGTGTATGCATTTTTATATAGTAATCATGTCTATAAATATATACACATCTTGTATATATTTTTTATTTAGTAATATATTATTTTGATCTGTAAATTCAGACTTCTTTGATAATTTAAAAAATATGAATTCTAAGCACTTATTAAATATTATAATGCTAAACTCACCTGAGAGATGATTTCTTTATGAAAACGTATAAAACTAATGCAGTAGCCTTTTTGCTGGTAATATGTATAGTTGCTATTGCACTTGGTTATGCGGGCAGTAAGAATATTCCGGAGGAAAAAGCTACCTTTGTTACTGTAGAAGCAAATTCTACTGGAGTTGTGATCCCACAGTATCTTATCACCAATGAAGTGAAAAATATATTATCAGAGATTAATCGTAAATATCCTGATCGTGTTTTACTTGGTGATAAGCAGGTAACATTGATAGGTTCCAAAACAGTAGATTCTTTTAATGAGTCTATAAATAAAAATAGTATCGACTTTGATTGGAACGCAGTATATCCATTCTATGAGCTAGAAACCTCGCTTGTTACGGATGGTCCCTACCTTGTATACACTTCAACACCATCTAATTCGGTAACTATCTCTTATGATGATCTGGAAAAAATACTAAACGGTGACAATGAGACGGTTTCATATTACAGAGATTTGTTGAATAACAGTAAACATGAAAATAATAGCGCATATGGTTTTTCTGCAGACGGAAATTTTTCTGCAGTCTCTGTAGTTTTAGTCAAAAAAGATAATTTGTCTGTTTCAGCCGATAAAGATAATTCGTCTCTCAAGTACAGCGAAGCGGTTATGACTGTTAGTTCATCGGGGAATTACAGTGAATAAGAAAGAACTGGCATATGCAATAATTCTTGCAGCATCATTGTTTTCCCTCTCTTTGCTCCTCTTTTCTCAAGGGACAACAAGCCTTTCTGTCTCTCTGATTGATGGGCAGCCATTTGCCGTTGCTGTCCCTACAATGTTCACGATGAATAAAGTAATTATCATGATCGGTCTGGCTTCTATAGGAACTTATAGTCTAACTATGCTCACTACCAGTATAGGAATGGTTCAAAATATAACAACTCCGGCAATTGTAGAATCAGCAATTGAAAATCAGCTTCCACTCTATCATGAAGAAGATTGCCCAGGTAAAGTAGGCGGTAACGATACCGTTCAAGAAGAAGTCGAAACTCCTGGAGAACTCGAACTTGACTTTGAAAAAGCAATATCATTGCAATATAAAGCTGATAAACCTCCGTTTTATGAAGCTAAACAATTCTCATTTAATAAAGCTGAACACAAAAGGAAAATCGCATCTGATCTGCTAGATGGAGATGAAAGAAAAATATATCTAATAGTTTACGAAAAAAAACAGATACTACAAAGCGAACTTGTACTTGAATCCGGTCTTTCAAAAGTAAAGGTAAGCAGGTTGCTGCAAAAACTGGAAAACAAATCACTTCTGATAAGAAAACCTTATGGTAATACCAATAAGGTAATAATTATGGAATAAATTTGAACAATAATGAAGTTTGCAGGTTTTACCTTGAACTATTGGTAAGAAAAAAGGATGTGCTCACGTTTATAAAAATTCCGGTTATTATGGGAAGTTCTCAAAAAGGCAATACTTCTCGAGATTTAATTTAATCCAGTTGTTAATTCGGTCGTTATTTTTACTTAGTATTTAAAAATTAGATTATAGTCCTGAGCGGATTCGAACCGCTGTCCCGGGCTCCAAAGGCCCGAAGGATTGACCACTACCCTACAGGACTGCATGTTAAAGCTTTTACTTATAGATTAATTCTTGTACTTAATTATTGTGCCAGACCAGGACTATTTTATGTTAATTTTCCAGAAATATTCTTTTTCCCTTTACTCCACTTTTTAGTAGTTTCTTGTTAAAACTATTTATGCCTTTACATTTCTCGATAAAGTTCTTTTTTAGCTTTAAAATATTTGCCATGGGACTATTTTTCATTAACAGGTAATTTTTTAGATAATTAATTTAAAATAATTTATTTCATTATTATATTGTGGAGCTGGAAGAGAAAGGGTATGGTTGAATAGCGAAGTAGCGGATTGTGACAGAATTGCTCGGAAGCTGACGGTTCTTGCTTCAGGATAATGTTAGATGGGCATACTTCTGAAGCAGCTGTATTGGGGGATGCAGCAGAAGGGCCGAACTGCTTTCGAGCTTCTTACTTAGTTGAGGTGTATTTTTAAAAATATTTCTAGTTTTTGATTATTGAAGAAAAATGATGATTTCAAACTTGACCGAAATTGCTATTTTATTTAAAGAGCGCTATTTTTATTTGCAGAACGTTGTTACTTTATCGACAGAAAGCAACTATCTTTATAATTTTTAAATTATTATATAGACCTATTAGGTCTATTAGGTCTATTAGAAGTGCATGGTAAATTTAACGGTTTTTCAATCGAAATTAACTGGCGCTGCTAAAAATTGGAATATATAAAGTTAGCATACAGACAAAATTTATTCCTTGTAATGTAGGATACGTTTTTCATTTAAAATATTACTTATTTTTTACTTATTTTTAAATTAATTATCACTTTTTTTTAACAATAATTATCAATTTTTTAATTATTATTTTTTCTTTATTTTCATAAAGTATCACAACTGAGCTTATATTAGTAGAATAACTTTATATGATTAACATATATAGTTTCTTTTAACTTTAGTAAACATTATTTGAAAAGTCACACCATATTTAGGAAGACTGATACGTAAAAGCTAGAATTGGAGAAAAAATTACTAATAACAATTACACTTTTGAAAAAGATAATATATATTGAATTCGTATAGCATTCTAGCAATGCTATAACATCTGATAGAATTGCTAATATTCAATCTGTTTAAAAAATAAGAGGGGTATAGGCTTAAATTTTACATATTGTTAATCAGAAGCGAAGATCCTATTTTGGATGTTAAGCCCCGATTAGCTCTCGAAATGTAATAAAATAGTGGGTTGATATAAGTGAAAGCTAGCGGACTCTTAAGCATTCTCACCTTTTCAGAAAAAAGGAAGGACATTTTATTTCAGTCGAATACCCCGCTAGCTTGCTGCGGGGATGGAAAACTTCCCCGGT
>NZ_LMVP01000086.1 GCF_002287235.1 Methanosarcina spelaei | reverse complement strand
CCTAGATTCGGCAGGTAAACATATAAGTTAATATAATTATTCTCACATCTTTTTTCTTGATTTTCCATGGCAGACAAAAACAACAGTCGACTAGTCGAATCCTCAATAAAACGTACAAGATTTTTAGGTCACCTTGGTCTCATTGCTGGAGTTTTCCGAGAACTTGAAGTTGACAAACTGATCGATGAGAAACTCCCAAAGGAAAGGGATCACAAGATTCCTCACTCAGTCTGCATCCTTGCCATGGTACTCAATGGTCTTGGTTTCATAGGTCAACGTCTATACCTTTTTCCTGACTTTTTCAGGAATATTTCTATAGAAAGACTTTTTGGAGAAGGTGTAACACGAGAAGATCTGAATCAATATGCTATCGGAGAAACTCTTGACAGAATCGTAAAGTATGGTCCTACAAAACTGTTTACGGAAATTGTTCTTCACATTATGAATCGTCTACCTATTCCTGTCCATTGTTTACACGCTGACACTACAAGTGTCAGCGTTTATGGTGATTATCAAGACGAAGAAACGGAGTCTATTGATATCACTTTTGGAATTCCCAAAAACGGAAGATGGGATCTCAAACAATTTGTGCTAAGTTTGATTGTAAATCAGCATGGAATACCCCTTTTTATGAACACTCATTCAGGGAATGCTTCCGACAAAAGCACAATTCTGGAAGCAATAAAGTCTCTCAAATCAGCTTTAAGTCCTGAAAGCAAAGTGTACTATGTCGCTGATAGTTCCTTTTACACTGACAATAATATCAATAATATAGGAAAGTCATTCTGGATCAGTCGTGTTCCTGCAACAATTAATGAGGCAAAGGAACTGCTAAATGCAAATCTGAACCTGAAGCCACTGAAAAGCGATGAAAGATACTCGTTTTATCAAACCTTTGTTGATTATGGGGGAGTCAAGCAAAAGTGGGTTTTGTTGCTTTCTCATAAAATGAAAGAAAAGAAAGAGATAACTCTCAGAAAGAAGCTTCAAAATGAACTTGAAAAAGCAGAAAAGTCGCTTAAAAAACTGGTAGGAGAGGACTTTTTCTGTGAAGAAGATGCATTAAAAGCAGCAGAAAAATGGACTGCAGATTTCCCTTCTATTGTGTTTGAAAAAGTAGATTTGAAAACCGTTAAAAAACGTGAAACAGGTAAAAGAGGCAGAATTTCTAAAGATGAGAAATTGAAGACATATTACAGGATTGAGGGGGTTATAAAGGTTAATGATGATTTTGTTTTAAAAGAAATGGAGAAAATGGGACTTTTCATTCTTGCAAGTAATGATATCAGTCTTTCTCCTGAAGAGATGCTGAAGTATTATAAAGGACAGGATAAAGTAGAAAAAGGATTCAGATTTTTGAAAAGTGATACCTTTAGCGTATCGAAGGTGTATCTCAAGAATAAATCAAGAATTGAAGCGTTGACAATGATAATCCTGCTTTCGGCAGGTCGACATAAAAATCCATTCAATTTTTCTATTGATATCGTTTTTTTTAGAACTTTTGATATTTAATTTAAATCAAAAATTACTAAATGTTAACCATAACATAATTAATATATATTTATAATATATGAGATAAAAGACAAATCATGCTAGATAGATAATCCGCAAGATGCTGTTTTTTAACTTAACCTACAAAAAATAACAATTAAGAATATTTAGATGTTGGGATGTGCTTGCTGCCGAATGTAGGATAATGGTTCTATGCTTGATGATTTATTCAATTGCGGAATGGAAATTAAGGACAAAATTAGAAGAAGAAAATGAAACGGTTCCAGATCAGAAAGGAAAACCAACAAAAAGACCGACAATGAGATGGATATTTTTCAAGTTTCAGGAAATTACAGAACTTATAACTCAGAAAAAAGGGAAAGCAAAGTCAGAAATTCTAAATATGGAAGAGATTCATTGGAAGATATTGAGTCTAATGGGAGAGGAATATGAAAATATATACCTCTAGTTGCGTTAACCTGCCGAAGCTAGGATGGAATTAAGGTAAAAAGGAACGAAAGAAGCAAATCAATGTGGTCTCTGAATTACTATGATTTTTAAGTCATATAATCTTTAAATATTTAAATCAATATGATTTTTAAGTTATATGATCTTTAAATCAGCATAAGTTTTGCTTCATAAGTTTTGCTTCATAAGTTTTGCTTCTGTTCCGGGTTTCTATTTTAGACTTCTAATGGAATCACTAATTTATCAATTCCATGTACTACTCCATTACCTGCAACGATATCAGGCTCTATTATAATTGCGTCTCCTACCGTTATCTGTCCTTCAGTTGTGGTATTCACAGATAGTTTTTCGGTCTCCAGGGAATCCATGGTATCAACATTTTTAAGATCTGAGGCCATATATTCTCCGTTGATTACATAACAAGTCAGTACACGGTTCAACCTCTCTTTATCGTTACGAAGGTCATCAAGCGTGCCTTCTGGAAGGCTCTCAAAGGCTATGTCAGTAGGAGCGAAAACAGTATAAGGTCCTCCTTTACTAAGAATATCTTCAAGTCCTGCATCCCTTGCAAGTGAAGCAAAGGTGGTATATCCTGCCCCTTCTGCAGTTTGAACAATTGTCAGATTGTTGTCTAAGTTTTCAGAAGAAGTTTCATTGCCCTGGTCGGAGTTTTCTTCACCCGGTATTATGACTTCTTTCCCTTCATCCATGGAGTTTTCCTCCTGACCAGACATTGATCCCTCTCCAGTGTTTTCGTTGGCCGATTCTGTAACTTGTTCTGTTACATTAGGAGTAGCACCTTCGACTGGAGTTATCCTTTCTTCGTCCTCATATCCTGTATTATTGTCCTGACCATTTTCCGCACAGCCGGAAATAAATAAGACCGTTAAAAGTAAAACTACAAGAGTCCCAGGTTTTCTAATATCTTTTCCCCCCAAATATATATCTAGAAGATATACTTTATGATTAATTTCACTTCTCAATACATGTTCCTTTGATATAATCTTATCTATATTTGCAGGAAAACTTCTGTTAAATAGACCGTTAAGTTGATGAAAAGCTAACTCTGATTTAGTGCTCACTGATCCAGAAACTATAATCTGAGCACTAATTTTTTAACTTCATTTTAAAATTCATCTTAGTACCTGCAGCAAAATAACTTAGGCACGTTTTTATACTGTACGTAAGTATTTTCGCAAACAAGCTCAACTATTTATTTCAAACATAATTGTATATTGCATAGGTTATTTCGTTGCGGGCACTTAGGATAGGCTGTCTATTAAAGAATACTGATTTATATATGTTGCTCATTTATGTACTATGGCGTACAGATTATGACACTCGTATATAATGATATCAAGCCGTGGGGCAGGTCTTTCAACGAATATGTCAGAATGTTTGATTTAACACATGCCGATCTCAGGCGAAAGATAGTGGGTTGTGGAGATGGACCTGCAAGCTTCAACGCAGAACTTACAGAACTAGGAGGAAATATACTATCAGTCGACCCTGTTTACATTTTCAGTGCTGACGAGATTAGACAGAGAATTTATGAAACCTATAATGACATTATTGACCAGACTCAGAAAAACCAGGATAAGTTTATCTGGCAAGAAATCGGCTCAGTTGAAGAACTTGGAAAAATAAGGATGTCAGCTATGGAGAAATTCCTGAACGATTTTTCGGGAGGCTTGATGCAAAAAAGATATATACCGGGTGAACTGCCCTTTCTGCCTTTTAGTGATAAAGAGTTTGATCTGGCACTGTGCTCTCACTTTTTATTTCTATATACGGATAATCTGTCACTGGAGTTTCATTTGAAATCGATAGAGGAGTTGTGCAGGGTCTCAAATGAAGTCAGAATATTTCCGTTACTGGACTTAAATGCCGACCGATCATCATACTTTGAGCCTATAATCGATTTTTTGAGGATGAGAAATCGAAATGTAAAAGAAATAAAAGTAGCATACGAGTTTCAAAAAGGCGGGAACACAATGTTAAGAATTTGTTGAGATATTATGAGACAAAAGGTTATTGTACATAACCTCAGGTTTGCCGTCTGCCTCGACAAGAACACATCCAGCCTCATTATTCCGGAATCCAAGAACTTCAGGGGCAAGAATGTCAGTAAGCTGGGCATAAGGTTAATCTGTATACTCGAGAAGAAAATCATATTTTTGCAGTCAGTTTTCCCATTTGACAACTTTCTCGTTTTCATATCCGATTTTTTAGAATATTTTTACTCAAGATTCTTTATATTATTGCTCAGACTCAATGTTTTCTATTTTTTGCTTAAAAGTCCGAGATAATCCTTTTCCAGAAAGGTTATTAAAATACACAAATCCAGTCTTCGATACATAATTCTGACGCTTAAATATATAAATTTATACTGCAACCATTTGATGGTGATATCATGGTAAAATTAAGTGAAGAGATGAAGACTGCATTTTCGAAGGTAAAGATCTTTCCCGTGGCTACGGCCTCAAAAGAAGGAGTTCCTAACGTGGTGCCTATAGGGTTCTGCCAGCTTGTAGATGATGAAACAATATGGATTGCAGATAATTTTATGGCTAAATCCCTGGCAAACCTTAAGGAAAATCCAAACGTAGCAGTCTATGTGTGGGGACCAGATACAGGCGGCTGTTTTCAGATAAAAGGTAAAGCTGATATTATTGACTCTGGGGAAAAATTTGAAAAAATGAAAGCAATTGTGCATGCGGCAAAACCCGGACTTCCTGCAAAGAACCTTATAGAAGTAAGAATTAGCGATGTGTTCCAGTGTGCTCCCGGTCCTGACGCAGGAAAGAAGTTACTCTAATCAAGTTTTTGATCATATCGTATCAGCACCGTATCTGGATAAGCACCCATAAGTGCCGATAAGAAGAACAAACTATGGCTGAGAGTGTCGAAATGGCTGAAAATAAGGAAAATGCCCCTGTTTTCTGTGAAAAGTTCTGCATAGTCTGCAAGGGTGCAAGAGAAGGAAACAAAATTTGTAAGGCTATCCAGAATATCGAGTTGAAAATCTTCGGGAAAAACGGCTGTATCTGGGGAGCCGCAAGGACAAAATATTACGGAGTCACTCCTGATAAAAAACTTCCTGTAAATTCAAGAAAAAAATAGACAAAAATAGACAAAAGCAGAATGGTAGAAGAAAAGGAATAGGAAATAAAGTTCAGTGATATAAAGAGATATAGTGTACTGTAATCTCTAATAATAACAAATTAAGAGAATAGGTAACTGAAACTAACATAATTAGTTGAACAGAATTGAGAACGGACATATATCTATTCTTTTCTGTTCAAATTTACTCTCTTTCGTTTTTCTCGAGGATTTCTTTTAAACATAATTTTTATCTGTATATAGCTGTAAATTTTATATTGCTTTCATAGGTAGATTTGTCAAACCTTAGATTTACCGTGCAAGATTATCCGCAAATAAAATCCAGAAGTAAAGATCTATGAAGAAGACCTCAATATAAAGTACAGGAATAAATTTTAGAATAAAAACTTACCAGAAAGGACTTCAGAAATTCTGAAAGTAGAAATTTACCAGAAAGAACTCCAGAAATTCCGAAAATAAAAATTGACATAAAGAATTCCAGAATCAAGAAAATAGAAACTTACTAGAAATGATTCAGGAATTCTGAAAATAGGAGTTTACCCGAAATGATTCCAGGAACTCTGAAAACAGAAGTTTACCCGAAATGATTCCAGGAACTCTGAAAACAGAAGTTTACCCGAAATGATTCCAGGAACTCTGAAAACAGAAGTTTACCCGAAATGATTCCAGGAACTCTGAAAACAGTAGTTTACCCGAAATGATTCCAGGAACTCTGAAAACAGAAGTTTACCCGAAATGATTCCAGAAAAAATCCTAACAAAGTTAAGAGGAAGGACATTCAAACTATGCCTGTACTGAGCATTGTTGCCTGCAGGATGCTCGAAGATGAGCTTGTACATGTATTATCAAAAGACCGTGAGCTACAGCAGCTAATCGTTGTAGAAAATCGGGAAATTTCAGGGTTCCTTCGTAAGCTCAGGTCAAGAAACTGCAACCCAAAGACAGCTTTTCTGGATCGGGTCCCAATGCTTCTCAAAGGTCACTCCAGCTATGATTTAAGAATTGCTGCAGGATTCTTTTCCAGTTTTCCTATCTTCAATAGATTTTGCAGGAAACGGAAACTTGGAGAAGAGGTAAGTATTGTAGTAAACTTATTAAGCCTGGACTTACATGCCGATCTTGATATTTTAAAGACAGAGGTTTACAGAAATATCCGCGAGATGTCTCTTTTTTCGGATGGGGTCCTGATTTTTTACGGTATCTGCGGACATGCACTTGGAAAACTGGAAGAAGATTTAGCTGATCTTAAATGCCCGCTTTTCTTCCTGAAAGACCGAGATGGAAAAACCATAGAGGACTGCATTAGTCTGGCGCTTGGAGGAAATGAAGCTTATGCCAGGGCCATGACCAATTTTCAGGGTATGGGAACTATCTACCTGACACCTATGTGGGCCTCAAGCTGGAAGCAGCTTGAAAATAAAAACGGACGCAGAGATTTCAACAATCGTTACCTGAAAAATCCACTCTACTGCCTGGCTGCAAAAATCGATAGTGGGCTTGTAGATGATCCAGATTTCCATATAAATGTTAAAGAGTTCGCCTGCACGTTTGATATGAAAGTTGTGAATCTCAGAGGAAATCTGGAAATTACCGAACAGTCATACCTGAACGCCCGAAACGGCATAAACGAAAAACAATAAAGGACCGATTCAAGCTTTTATCGAAAGTTCATTTAACTTATGTTCTCACTTGCAATAGACTATGGGAAAGTTTAGGAGACTAAAACATAAAAAAGAGAACAAGCTTTAACTGATTTTAAATCTGTCTAACATTTACTAAAATTTATATACTTTCTCACCTTTTTAATCAATAATATATTACTTTCAAACTTTTATATGTTACTTTCAAACTTTTTCTAACGATTGAATTCCTTGGGGTGTCCGGAATAGATATTAGTAAAAAAGTTCTTTTAATAACTCTCATAATTTTTGGTGTTCTTGCAGCTTCGTTTACCCTCACCCATAACATGCAGCTTTCAAATTTTTTAGATCTTGAAAAGTTGGATGCACTGAATAATGTAGAAAGAGTACAGAATGCCATTTCAACCCAGCAAGGATATCTTAATTATATAGCACAGGATTGGGCTTGCTGGAACGATACTTATTCATTTATTGAAGACGGAAATGAGACGTTTATACGGAAAAACATTCAGAATCATACTCTTGCCAAGCTTAAAATTAATGTAATGCTTTTTGTGAACAATTCCGGGTCTCTTGTTTATGCAAAATCGGTTGATATCGACACCTCACAGGAAACACTAGTTCCTGAAGAACTCCTCAGATTAGTGGAAGACGGGACCCTCCTTACAAAAGGAGAAAATGGAAATATAAGCGGTTTTGTCCTGCTCGACGGAAAACCCATGTTTATTTCGTGTCATTCTATCCTTACGACAAATTATACGGGTCCTGTGAGAGGAACTGTGATTTTCGGCAGATATTTTGATGACAATCTCCTTGAATCCTTTAAAGAAACTACCCGTTCTTCGCTTTTGATGTATAGTGTTGATGACAATCTTCCTCCTGATTTCCAGGCTAAGCTTAACAACTTTTCACATAGTCCGCAACATACTATTGTCGAACCTCTCAATGACAGCAGAATAGCTGGTTATTTTGAACTGCCGGATATTTCAGGTAAACCTGCTCTTGTTATTAGGGCGGATTTTCCAAGAGAAATATATCTGTATGGCGAGAGAACCCTGAATAACATGTATCTCTTCCTTTTGCTAATCGGTCTAATGACCATGGTTGGGGTTAAATTTTCTCTTGATAAGTTATTCATCTCAAGGCTAATAGGAATTGATAATTTTGTTACTCAGGTAAGATCGGAAAAAGATCTTTCCAGAAGATTGTCTCTCAAGGACAATGATGAACTTTACCGTCTTTCCAGGGAAATAAACGGAATGTTAAACGAAATTGATCTTGCACAGCAGGAGTTAAAGGCACAGGAAAGAGAAAAGAAAGTCCTGCTTGATTCTTTGAATGAACTGGCAATTTTCGTAAGTCCTGAACGTGATATTATCTGGGCAAACAAAGCTGCCCTGAAATTTATGAAGATAGATCTCCAAAAAGCAGTGGGTCTATGCCTCAAGAATACTCCTGATATAAATAGTCCGTTATCCGATTACCTTCAACTTGAGCAAGTTTTCACTACAGGCAACAAAAAATCAGAAGAGTTTACTGCAAAAGACGGTAAAGTCTGGTTTGTTCAGGCAATACCTGTAACCGAAGAGGGCGGAAAAATTATAGGAGTCCTCGAAATGTGCAGGGACATTACGGAAAGGAAAGCAGCAGAAACCCTCCTGCAGGAAAAACAAATAGCAGAAGCCGCAAACCGCACCAAGAGCGAGTTTCTGGCGAATGTGAGCCATGAACTGAGAACCCCGCTTAATTCCATAATAGGTTTTTCTGACCTTTTATATGAACAGGTATACGGTGAACTTAACGAAAAACAGTTAAAGTCCGTTGGGAATATCTCTAAGAGTGGAAAGCACCTTCTGAATCTGATAAATGGTATCCTCGATCTCTCAAAAGTAGAAGCTGGAAAAATGGAGCTCAATTATACAAAGTTTGAGCTTGCCGGTAAGTTTAACATACTAAGAAATCTTCTGTCTCCTATAGCTGACCGAAAAAATATTCAAGTTGAAATCGATATAGATAGCAGTCTTTCCACTATATGTGCTGACGAAGCAAGGTTCGTTCAGATAATGTATAACCTTGTTGATAATGCGATAAAGTTCTCCTTTGAAAACGGGCTTGTAAAAATAGGAGCACGAAAAAAAGGAGATATGGTAGAAATAATGGTCATGGATACTGGAATTGGGATTAAACCTGAGGACCAAAGTAAACTTTTCAAGCCTTTCAGCCAGGTTGATTCCTTTTTGTCCAAACAGTTTCAGGGAACCGGGCTGGGGCTTTCGCTGGTTAAACAGATTGTCAACTTGCATGGCGGATATATCTGGTTCAAAAGCAATCCTGGAGAGGGAAGCACTTTTGCTTTCGCTATTCCGATAAAAGGTAATAACAGTGAAAATGGAACGATTGGACTAGACAGTAAAGCACAGGGTAAAAGATAAAACTACGGAAAAAATAAAAAAATTACTAAGGAATGATTCAAATATAACTTCAATTTTTTACCTGTGGAATTGCTCTATAATTC
>NZ_LMVP01000085.1 GCF_002287235.1 Methanosarcina spelaei | reverse complement strand
GGGAGAGGAATATGAAAATATATACCTCTAGTTGCGTTAACCTGCCGAAGCTAGGATAAATGAAAAACAAGAAATTGTTAGGCTGGTGACTCCATTGGGAAATATTAACAACTTAATAACAATGGGATATTTAAAAATCTACACCTCAAAAACACTAATTGTTAGATCTATTCGGCAGTACTAAAAATTTTGTAAATTTATTTGTGCATTTCCCGTAGCTTTTTACGTTCAATAGTCAGCTATCAGTTATAAGAGTCCGCGTTCCTATGGGTTATGGAATTGGCAAGTTCAGAAGTGACTTTTATAAGAATGGGCTGAATAAAATAGAATTGTCGACCTGTTTACAGGCTCATGCAGGCTTTTGATAATCAAAACCTCTCCAAAAACCGGATAATAAAAATTTGGAAGTCTGTTTATATACCCAAACCTTTCTAGTGTGGTATAAGAAGTTTCCGGATGGTTGTTTGAACAAAGCTGGTGAAGAGTGACAAAACTATACAGTATAAAATGCAAAGTCTTTGCTATATAATCTAATGCAAATAGAATAATGGAATTTTGCGTTAAGTTACCAACACCATTAATTACTGATTAGAAACTATTTCATAAAAATATCCAGTACTTGTTCATACTAATTGCAAATAAACTTAAGAGACTCGTAACTTATGTCGGATTCTTTTCTGGCTTCGCGTTTACGATGTGCAGTTTTTCCGATAAACCTATGGATTTTCCGGTTTAGCCTTTGTTGCTTCGGACTTGTTTTTAGTAGCCTATTCTCTACCAGGGTTTGTGCTCCCAGATCAAAAACTCACCTGTTCCATGGTTGATACTTTTGAGCCAATCCTGGTGGCAAACTGTTGAAAATATCGATGAGATTCAGAAGTTTTAAATGAAAGTTTACGTATTATTTTAAAGACTTACGCGGTTGAACCAAGAAACAATAACGTTAAACTTTCAACAGTTTTAAACGCTAGACTAGTTACAAAGCTTAATGTGTCTTATTCTGTACCTCAAGTGCGTAAGCCTAAATAGATCTCTTATTGAAAAATTTCAGATCTGTTAAACCGATCGAAAAAAGAGAATTTTTAGAGATGAATGCAAATGGAAAAGATTCTGAAAATTATAGCAATGGTTCTCATTGTTGCTGCTGTAGTCTTTGCGGCTGGCTGTGCCGAAAAAACAAATACTGCAGAAAACCAAACTCAGACTTCTTCTGAAGAAGTCAACTCCACATCTATAGAAGCACCTGTATCTTCAGAGACACCTGTAGAGACTTCTGCACCTATAGTAACACCTGGAGAAACAAAAGAAAATGTAACTGAGAATATAAGTGAAAATATAAGTGAAAATGTAACTGAAAATGTAACTGAAAATGTAACTGGAAATGCTACAGCTCAAGCAGGTACTCATATGAGTAGTAAGCAGCGAAAACTAGCTATAGCAATGAACCATACACAGAGTTCCGATACAGTCACAATGAATGACAGCCAGTAAGGAACATAAACGGTTTAAGTTATAACAATAACCCCAAAGAAATATTAAAGTAGATTTTTTAAAAGGATATAACCCTTTTTAAAGGCTACAATTTTTCTATTAGGGACAATTCTATTGATCTTGAGGTTGTCTTCAGTTTACAGCCTTATCCAACAAGTCGAGTCTCTGAGTAAAAACATCAAGTTGTACCTTTTTTCAATTTTTTCCATACCTTCCCATACTTTTCACTATTAGCAGATTTTTTCATACCTATCAATACTTTTCACTATCAGTACTCGGGCGATTGTTTCAAGATAGAAAAAAGAAACAGACTTATAACCGTGTCCAGAAGTGCAGTAATTTTCCATCAAAATTACTCGAAAGCTGTCTTGCTATCTGGTCCTGCTATTTTCTTAACTATTTTTGTCCATGTTGATCTATATTAATCCACACACTTACTATCGAAGTAATTAAGCCTAATATAGCTACAATTACACTATACTAAGAAGTATCCGTCTGGCATTACTTGCTAGATTTAGTTGACTATGATTCATCGTTGAGTCCAAAATTTGAGTAGAAAGAAAACAGAAACACTAAAGCAAAGATAAACAAAAACATACAAATTCAATTAAATAAGACCACCGTTATTATACATTTATACCAGGCCCTAATTAGCGGTAGATTATCATTTATATCCAACGGTTGATCATTTAAAACTGGAAATCCCAATTAATATTATGATCATTATTATTAATGCACCCATTATATCCCAGAAATATTCCCAGAAATTAGTATGTGACATATTTCACCCCCTTATTGAATAAGGTGAAAATAATTTAAAAAGTTATGTATTCTCGTCTATTTTTGGAAAACAGTTTTGAATCTTTATTTCTGTGCTAATTAACTGCATTAAAAGTAAAGTCATCAGGCGGGATTTTCTAGATTAGAAAAGCTTCCCTCTAACAACCATTAACTCCTCAAAAGAAACCTTTTTTCTTGCCACGACATTAACCGCAAAACCTATCTTCTCCATTTTCTCCTTTACGGCGTCTAACCCTGTAATGGAGGAAATAAGCACAAGAATTTCTCCTCCTGGCTTGAGATAGTCCCTTACTTCGTCAAGAAATCTATTTAGAGTCTCTCTTCCACTTGTTCCACCGTCAAAAGCGTAGTTCAGCCAGCCTGGGACCTTTTCTTCCTCAGAAGTCGGAAGGTAGGGCGGATTAAAGAGAATAAGGTCAAAACGGGTCTCCGGACAGCGGGTTGTAAGGCCTTTGAAAAGGTCGGTACGGATAACCTCAACAGCATTTGTTTTCGCACAGCGGGCAGCATGGGGGTTAATTTCCGTAGCAACCAGACAAATCTCTTTCAGGTTTGCAAGAAGCACAGCTGATACAAAACCCGACCCTGTTCCGATTTCAAGAATGTGCATGCCTGGTTTCGCTTCTTTAAGGGCGGCATCGGCAAGTAAAAAAGAATCTTCCGCAGGCTCATAGACAAGATCCGTATTCCCGAGCCTGATCCGAGCTTTTTTGTATTCAATTTCAACCATAATTTTCGAGTTACTTGTTTTTTAATTGTATTGTCCCTGGTTTATAGTTCTATTTAATTTATAGTTCTATTTGATTTATAGTTCTATTTGATTTATAGCTCTATTATACTTGGTTTATTATTTGTTTAATCGTCTTCAAGAGGTAACTTCTTTAAATCAATTATCTGATTTGCAACCTTTGCAAGCTCTTCAGGAGTCAGGTTTTCAGCGCGCTTACTCATCATATCCTCAGGTAATCGAGTTATTATCTCTTTGATGTTGGAAATTTTAAGTACATGGTTCATGTTCAGAATCGCATTTTTCAGTTTTTTCCGGCGCTGGCTGAAGACTGCAGCCACAAAGTCCATGAAAAAAGCCTGGTCTTTGACTTCGAAAGGTACAGGGCGAGGAACAAGTTTGACAACTGCAGAATCAACCTCTGGTACCGGCTGGAAAGCACTTTTTGGGACTTTCATCAAAATGGATGCATCGGCAAAATAGCATGTATCTACCGTAAGACGCGAATAGTCCTTACAGTTAGGTGGAGAAACCATCCTGGCTGCAAACTCGTACTGGTACATGAGAATGCCCAGTTTGAACTTATAGCGAAGGAGCTTGAAAGTGATCTCAGATGAGATGGAATAAGGAAGGTTTGAGACAACCTTATCGAATTCCGGAAACTCGATTTTCAGGGCATCCCCTGGAATAATCTCAATATTTTCAACCTTATCGAAACGATCATGGAGGACTCTGACAAGAACAGGATCAAGTTCAACTGCAATTACTTTTTTTGCTTTTTTTGCAAGCCTTTCAGTCAGGTTTCCGATACCTGCACCGATTTCAAGAACTACATCCTCTGGCCCAAGCTCAGCAGCAGTCACTATTCTATCCAGATAGCCTGCATCGACCAGAAAATGCTGATCAAAAGTGCCTCCTTTTATATTATATTTCTTAAGAAGAAAACGAACCAGACTGAAGCCTCCTCGATAAGTTGAGTATGTTACTGCGTTTGAGTATGTTACTGCGTAAGTTAAGTATATTACTGAATAAATTGAGAGTATTTCGGAGTAAACCGAGTACTTTGACCTAATATAGAATAAATATAATTTAGGGAATAATAATCAAAAACTGAAAAATTAACCTTGAGAGCCCTACTGGAAAAATAGAACCGAGAGAATTCATCTCACTCGGCTTACTGTCGGCGTGGCGGAGTTGTGAACAGCCTATACTTGATGAAATCATCCTTAAGTTCTTCTTCAATCCTGTGGGCAAGGACTTTAGTCGGATCGTGAAGGCTTGGAATTCTTTCTCGAATATCCTGAAAACTCTTAAAGTCTCCTTTTTTACGCTCATCAATTATAGACCACATGAGTTTTTTACCTATTCCGGGAAGGAGATCAAGCATATGCAAGCGGGTAGTGATAGAATGAGCCTCGTTGAAAAACTTTACAAAGCGTTCCTCCTGATACCTGACACATGCCTCAAGGATAAAAGGCAGTTCGAGATTCGCTCCTGTTGTAAGATCCGGGTAGCCTATTCTCTGTTTTACATGGTCAATTTCATCCCGGTCTCCCGATCCTATATAAACTCTTGACTGAATCTGAGGAACCACACCGTTTTTGGGAACGAGTTCCATAAGAGTAAATTTTTTATCTCCTATAGCCTGGACAAGAGGTTTTTTCTGATATGTGGCAGCGCCATCAACTGATTTCCCATAGGGAAGGTAGTCGAGAACCCATGCATATTCCTCTCTTTCCTGTGAGCTTTCCTGGGACTTTCTGGATGAGCGCGGAGCTCTTTCTGATTGTCTCTCGGATTGCGGTTTGCCTGCCGGACGCTTGCCGCCATAAGAAGGTTTTTCAGCAGCTGATCTGCCAGCGTACGGTCTACCTGATTGCGACTTCTCTACTCTCATCAGCACCCATCCTATCAATTATCTGAAATTCCATGGAAATCTGTTTTCAGGATACGTCTTATCCTGATATGCCCAACTCGCATCCATCCGGTTTGGAATCTATTCACTAATCGGAACTGTCAACACTTCACAAATTTCTAATGTTCGGTGTGTCCTGTGAAACTTTAGACTACCCTTCATTGGTCATCGGTTAAGGAAAAATCGTTATCAATTGCATTGATTTTCATAAAATTTGTTAAATTATTCATCAAATGCAAAACTGGAATCTGATATCGATTTCAATTTAAACACTAAACATTTGGGTTTGAGTTTTTCCGTCGAAATCGAGATCAGCAGCTCAAAATCCTTAACCAAATACAAATGGACTACCCTTTAACCGGCATCCCCGGACTATATATTTCAATAACCCAAAGAGTCCCCTGTGTTTGAATTAATATCAGGTACTCCCTGATACTTTAACATACTCAAAGTTTCGGATACTACCCTTATAAATAAGAAGATGAAAACTTCTATATAGGTTATTCCCTTTACATCTCAGTTTTATTCAATAGCTTCCATTACATAATCGAGAACTTGATCAAGCTCCTCATTGCTCAGGGTATATTTTTCTTTAGCGTAGATTGATCGGATCTCGTCCCTGGATTGAGGCAGAATATCTGCGATCCTGATCGCGATTGAAGGTTTCATTTTTTCTAGTTCTAACAGCTTGTTAACCAGTTCCCTTGATTTATCTCCACTGATCTTTGAGAACTGTTCAGCATGGTGCAGAGCTTTTCTGAATCCATATCCGACTTCAAGCCCCTTCTCTCTGCGCTCTTCGGTGATCCTGGTAAGTAGTTCTCTGACTTCGGCCAAGGTCAATAATTCTTCACTGAGGACTTCCTTAACTATCATTGGAATACACTCTTTTTGACTTAAAAGTTGTAATGATCTGCCATTCTCTGCTGAGTAATCTCTTCAGATCACTCTTCACTTCTCCAGGAGTTCCTGGCAAGTAAATTTCTGCCTGTCAGTATCCGGAAATCTGAACTGGTCTCGAGATTGCGGACCTTTTTCACGGATAGGCCTTCTTCGGATTGCCGTTATTCACGAAACTCGATCGTATTCAATAATGATATGAAATTTTTCCGAATAATCTTTTCCTGATCTGGATCAGGTATATGTCTGACAAACGATATATAATTATAGATATTCCCTTATCGGGATAAGAGATCACTATGGAATAGAGATCACCATAGGATAAAGAACCAATTTTTTAAAATCAGTTTTCTTTAAGTTCCCCTCTCCCCTTTAAGCAGTTCTCCAGGGGGCACTGAGTTTCTTAACTTTAAATACAGACTCCTATTCTTACAAGTCACCGAAAACCCCTGGCAGGAGCCCGAGCCTACGGCAAAAGCCTGCATAGTATAAAACTCAGGTAAAATGGGTTAGGTTTTACAACCTAACTGCCTGGAATGGAAATTAATACTTCTGCGGTTTAAGGTGCTGAGGGAGAGAGATAACTTCCTTCATCGCATTTCCGTTGCGGACTTCAAGAATGTACGAACGACCGCGCTGTCTGAGAATCTTTCCGGTAGAACCCTGGAATTTTGGATTGGGCATACCTTTCTGAACGCTCGGATCAATGTCAATATGAACCATCTGCCCTTCTTCGAATTCTTGAATTGCCTTGCTTACAGGGGAAATCCCTCTTTCACGAACTGTCTTCTGTAATTTATACCTTGTGCAGCGTTTTTCACCGTGGGAGTTTGTCATCGCATGTTCCTCCTTAGAATGCTCGATTAATTTGTCTATAGTATATACAGTTTTTCTCTAAATAAGATGGATATTATTTAAATAAGACGTTCAGTCAGGCAGTATTTTCCTGACCCACGTATTAAATAAAGCTGATTCAGATTGAGTTTTAAATATCGACGTTGACCACATCAAGATCTTCCACAAGCGCAGGAACCCCTAAAAGTCCGCTCAGGCTCGGGTTTGTTCTTCCTTCATCTCCGGAAATAAGCTCTTTTACATATAGCCCGCCTTCGCAGTTTACTGTTATGTAAGCGTAGCCTTCGTCTGTCAGTTCGTCAAGCCTGATGCTGTGCACATGTCTTTTTCTGACAAGGTCAGCCCGCCTGTGAACTACCCGTTTTGGAGTCTGCTGGGAGATCTCTATGTCATTCAAAGCCTCCAGGCTGGATTTAAGCTTTTCCTCCGAAACAGGCTCTTTAAATGTAACTTTAAGCTTATAAGTTTTATCCGCCTTTGAGCTTTTTAAGGTCTCAATCATATCCTTTCCAGTGAAAGATAATTCTCTTACCTCAACTTTTCCGGCAGCTTTCTCGTTAATGTTCTGCATAAGTTTTTCAAGGTCTGTGCTTCGTTTTACAGGGGACTTTGCTTCAACTACAAAAGGCCTACCGCTTCCCAGCATAAGGGCATCGATATCTTCCCTGCCCGAACCATGAAAAGCCGTATCAATGGCCTGGAAAGCTTCAATTACAGGTCCTTTTATAAGCTCGTCTACGGATTCCTGATATTGTTTCCCTGTAAAATTGCAGCGTTCACATCCTTTACCCTTGCATTTCCTGCAAGGCCAGCGTGTCTGGGGAATTCCCCTTAGAAATTTGCGGTAGCGCCCCAGAATATATACCGAACGAAGCTGGAGATCAAGCTTGTTTTTTGCCAGGTCAAGAGTAATTGTAATATCAGGGTTTTCGAAATCCACATCTTTCTGGACCTTTTCAGCTATCCGCTTGCCAACTTCCCTATTAAGTTCGGTCTTAAGCTGCTCGGCGTATGCAGTTCCTGCCTCAGCCCAGAGCATTTCCTCGTTTTCACTCAGAAGTCCGCTGACCTTCGTGCCCACAAGAAAGGTAGAATATTCAAGCCATTCAAGAGCTTTTACAGCTTCATCGGCCCATTCATCCAGCTTTTTAAACTGGTCAAGGCAGACCCAGCACTGTTCGTCTTCACTCTCTGTTCCGAGAGCCTTTCTCGCAAATGCACTGCAAGGAGCAAGCTCTTTAAGCAGGGAATCATCTTTTTCAGCTTTATAGATCCGGTCCCCTTCCAGGACAAGGGCAAGTTTCAAGGACTGCCCGCGTTCTCTATTGCTCAGACCTGTAGATAATTTTGCAAATTGCCTGCCCAGACAGTTGTCACATATCGGGCCTTCATGGAGAATTTTTTTTGAAATATCGAGTACATCCATTTTCTTTCACTTTCTTTAAGCTCTTTGTTCTGGAACTTGCCCGCAAGCCTTTTCAAAAAACTGCTTGCCCGCAAGCCTTTTCAAAAAAGGCTTGAGCGAAAACTGTAACCTTTGGATTTGAAAAACTTATCCCAAACCCTATAGGCGTGATCACAAGCCTTTTAAAAAAAGGCTTGACCGAAAACTGTAACCTTTGGATTTGAGGAACTTATCCCCAAACCCTATAGGCGTGATCAACCGGCGCAACGGTTGCGGCACAACCGTTGCGGATCAATGGTTACGCCACTCAATCTTCAATCCTACTGTCAGCTTCTCCGGGTAACTCTCCCCTTTCAGCTTCAGCCCTGTCCAGTTCATTGTGGATAAGGGTTATGCAGTGATTAGAATGTAGAGAAAGAGGACCTACTGAGATAATTTTCGCCCCTGCCTTAAGGAGCTGTGCTTCCTCTTCTTCGGTAACTCCTACATGGTCTCCAAGGATGAAGACCGGATCGCGGATTTCATTTGCAATTGCCCTGATGTCCTCTCCGTCTTCTCTCAGGTATAGCAGGGTGCGACCTTCAAATCCTGAGAGCAGAGAATCAAGGTTTCCTCTGCGAATCCAGACGCCTGGAGTGGAACGGATGTCCTGTTCGGTTGCGCTCTTTTGAAGGGCTTTCTGGATAAGCGAACCGCTGCTCCGCTCGTCCGGGTTAAGGTATCTGAGATGGAGTCCTTCAAACCTGAGGATTTTTCCTGGATCAGGTTCTCCCAGAAGGAGCAGGTGTACATTTACGTCCCTGCGCATTCCGAAAGAAAGAAAAAGGGCAGAACTCACGCAGCGGCAAAGGATATCCATTCTTCCTGCAGAACCTGGAAGATCATTTAATGTAAAGTCGCCGCTTGTGTTTGCTTTGTGCCCTATAACAACAATATCGCGCATGGGCACTATATTTACACAAGGGATATAAAAGATGTACGTAAACTTTTTGGAAAAAAGTTTATTAAAAATTGTTTGGGAAAAAGGTTTATTAAAAATTGTTTGGGAAAAAGGTTTATTAAAAATTGTTTGGGAAAAAGGTTTATTAAAAATTGTTTGGGAAAAAGGTTTATTAAAAATTGTTTGGGAAAAAGGTTTATTAAAAATGGGCTCTTCGTCGTATAAAATGGGTAATTATTTATAATAAAAATATAATATAAAT
>NZ_LMVP01000084.1 GCF_002287235.1 Methanosarcina spelaei | reverse complement strand
AATGCTAACATTCAGGTGTTTTAAAACATCAATCGGATAAAAATGGATTATCAAACGACTAGTATCGTGAAAATTTAATTGTGAAACATTAAAGGGCATAGGTACTCATAGCAAACCTATGTTAGCAAGCTCCTTGAGTAAAGAAGTTCTGCACGTTTATTTAGGCGATTCATAATTTAATTTTCACGACACTAGTACTGCGATTCTCAAATAGGTTCATAAAACTTAGCTTTTGAATTGATCCGAAGATTACGGATTTTTCCAGGAAATAGGGAATCTATTTTGGAATCGAAACACTAGTATACAGACAATACAGACAGATTAAACCATAAGAAAGCTGTATACGCTTTATGATATCATGTCAGAATGTTTAACCTTACAACCAACCACATACTAAGGAGTAGTCACAGAACAAACTATGTATAAGTTTCGATTGGATGCCTTGATTTTCAAGATCATTATCACCAATTAAAAATTAACTTTATGAAAAGTTTGCCTAATCTGTTTTGTGACAGTTACTAAACTTCCATTATATAAAAGGCCAATAATAGTATCGATTATTTAAGGGGGATTTGTTATCAGTACAGATCAAAAAGTAATAGCAGAACAAGAACTAGAAATCAATCATGAAAAACAGCTAGAAGAAGCGATATATAACTTTAAACATTTACTTCAAAACTTTGAAAGTATATTAAAAGAAATAGAAGAGCTCAAAACACATGCAGAAAACAGTCAGATGCTGCCATCTGAAATGAAAACATTTTACGACGAAATTGAAATGATCACCCAATACATAACAAAAATCAAAGCCGATTTAGACAAAGCAAATTATGAACTTATAAAAACAAAAGCAAAAATTATGAAATATAACATAATAGAGCTAGCTAACCAATACCAAAAAAACTGCAAAAACTTAGATGAAATAATCAATAGCTAAGATACCGTCTCAGAATAAACTACGCAGATATCCAATTGGACGCTTTGATTTTCACTATCAAGGTAGCCAATCAAAGTTACAATAAATTATAAGTTGCATAGGTTATTTCGTTGCGGGTACTAAGCAGTGTGCCAATTTTTCTATAAAATCACAAATCTCAAAAAGTTGTTAAGTAGAAAATTCCATACTAGAAGATCAATTTTCTCCATAGTATGCAAAAACTTGACTTCAAATTTACAGCAAATTTTAGACACTGCCGATGTGCTTTGAAAATATTTATTTTGGAATAATCAAGTTTAAGCTCGACGTTTATCTATTTCTTAGGAATTGGCCTGAATGCTTTAGCTTCTCTTTGATATCGGCAGTATACACCAGTAAAGCTAAGCGTATAGTCCGTTGCATCCATCTGCTGTATATAAAATTTGTCCGGCTTTATTTCGGCAGCTATACCAAACCGGACAACCCTGATCAATCGTCACCTTCAGTACTGCTCCATACAGAGAATGTAGCGCAGTTGAAAGATCCGATTTTCCTTTTACAAATCACTGAAGGCAGAAGGACCATTTTACATTCACTTAGTTTCAATAGCATTGTTGCCGTGTCAAACAGATCAGTGCTGTTGTTCATCGATATATCTTGTTCAAACAGGAGTAATTGCAACTCCGTGAGGACCTGCGCCTACATCCACAGTGGCAGTAACACTGTTTGTGGCTGTATCAATTACAGAAACAGTGTTGGTGTATGCGTTCGTCACATATGCTTTTGTTCCATCTGGAGTGATTGCTATTCCTGTGGGTTTTTGCTTTTCTCCTAAATTCACTGTGGCTATAATATTGTTGGACATAGTGTCAATTACAGAGACAGTGCCAGGATTTTCGCCACGGTTTGCCACATATACTGAGGTTCCGTTCACTGGATTGACTGCAACTCCGTAAGGTTCGTATCCGACTTCCACAGTGGCAGTAACATTACTTGTGGCTGTATCAATTACAGAGACATTGTTATTGAATTCGTTTGTCACATATGCCTTTGTCCCATCTGGAGTGATTGCAACTTCCCTGGGCTGCATATCTACCTTAATCGTGGATATAACAGTGCCATTTGTGGTGTCAATTACAGAGACACTACTTTCGCCAAAGTTCGTTACATATGCTTTTTTTCCATCTGGGGTGATTGCAACTCCAAAAGGCTGTTTTCCTATGTTCGCTCTGACAGCAGCTCCGGGAGGCTGCTTTCCTAAGTCCACCCAGGTAACATTATTTGTGGCCGTATCAATTATAGAGACATTGTTGCTGAATTGGTTTGTTACATATACTGTTTTCCCATCTGGGGTGACTGCAACTCCTTCAGGACCGACACCTACATCCACAGTAGCTATAACATCATTAGTAGTTATATTTATTACAGAGACAGTCCCAGAGTCAGAGTTCGCAACATATGCTTTTTTCCTGTCTGGGGTTATTGCAACTCCATGAGGAGTGAGTCCTACATCCATAGTGCTTGTAACATTGTTCGTGGCTGTATCAATTACAGAGACAGTTCCATCGAAAGAGTTTGTTACATATGCAAATGGCGCTGCACCTGCAATACTCACCAGTGTTAAAAGTGTCAGCATCGTGACGCCTAAAGCTGTAATAAGGGTGTTCACTCTGCGCTCTTTGTCATATTTTATTTCTCTCATTTTACTCCTCCAACGCACTTTATATATTTGTATTAAAATATAAGTACAAATATACAAATTAATAATATATCTTATATGAAGTAAACTTTTCTAATCAAAATTTATAATTATTAGGCCTTAAGTGGTTGTAACTGAAAAACAGCAGCAATATAACACTTAAATATCTGAATTTTACTAATCAAAATGAGAAGCTTGAATTGATTTTATCCTCAACTGCATATAGTTCTATAAAGTCATAAGTATTAAAATATTAAATTATAGTGAGATAAACATATTTGCAAATAGTAATTGTAAGTGCAAATCGATTACAATTTTAATTGACTGTGGTTTTCGTGGAAAACATTTTCGATCTATCTACTAACGCCTGTCAATCAAATACTTGCTTTAATTCAGTGAAGTGGGCCACGGTTTTCGTGGTACATTCATCTTTTATCTTCTCCAATCTGGTTAGATAACATTCTTTTTTCCAGCTTTAATCTAAGACCAGGCAAGTTGGTGCCTGAGAACGGTGTTTACGGCTCATGTTATTTTAAAGGCATCCAATGTAATTTTTTGATTAAATAAGTTGTTTCAGACCATTTTTTTGCTTTTAACATCTTTTCGTCAATTTTGTCAAAACCTCAGTTCTGAAATTTTACTGATTTAAGAATAATTGGTTTTGCGATAAACTCGTAAACGAAACTTATGCAGCCGTGCATGGTCCTAATCACTTTTTACAAGAAGTGACTTTCCTGTCATCTCTGGCGGCTTAGAGATTCCAAGAAGCTCAAGAATTGTCGGTGCAACGTCAGATAGTTTTCCATTCTTAAGCGCTTTTATTTCACTGTTTCCGAAATAAATGCATTTTACCGGATTTGAGGTATGTGCAGTACGTGGCTCTCCTGTTTTTGGGTCTATCATTTCCTCGGCATTTCCGTGATCTGCAGTAATAAGTGCCACACCGCCTTTTTCTTTTAGAGCCTCAACAATCCTGCCAATACACTTATCAACGGCTTCTACCGCTTTAACTGCAGCTTCAAAAATTCCGCTGTGTCCGACCATATCCATGTTTGCAAAGTTAAGGACAATAACGTCATACTTTCCTGACCGGATTCTTCTGATAACTTCATCCGTAATCTCGTATGCGCTCATTTCCGGTTTAAGGTCGTAAGTGGCGATTTTCGGCGAGGGAATAAGGCAGCGGTCTTCACCCCTATAACGCTTTTCTTCGCCGCCGTTAAAGAAATAGGTTACATGGGCGTATTTTTCGGTTTCAGCTATACGTAGCTGGATGAGTCCATGCTTGCTCAATACTTCTCCAAGTACATTTTCCAGCTTTATTGGAGGAAAGGCAACGGGCACATCAAGGGTTTCGTCGTACTGGGTCATGCAGACAAAGTAAACCTCAGGACGTTTTTCCCTCATAAACCCTTCAAAATCATCTCTTACAAAGGCCCAGGTTATCTGCCTTGCCCTATCAGCTCGAAAATTGAAAAAAATTACAGAGTCTTTGTCCTGTACTGTCGCCACGGGTTTTCCTGCTTGATCAGTAATTATAGTGGGTTTTACAAACTCATCACTTTCCCCCCTGGAGTAAGCATTAGAAACTGCGATTTCTGCATTTGGAGCTGTATATGGAGCTACTCCTCTAGTAAGGGCATCGTAGGCAAGTTTTGTCCTATCCCAGCGTTTATCTCTGTCCATTGCATAATAACGGCCTGAGACAGTTGCTATTTTAGCGCTTCCATGCTCTTTACAAAACGCATCAAGTTCCCTTATGTCTCCTAGAGCAGCTTTTGGAGGTTCGTCCCTCCCGTCCAGAAAAGCATGTATGTAGACTTTTTCTACATTTTTCTCTTGTGCAAGTTTGATAAGAGCATACAGGTGAGGCATATAACTGTGAATGCCCCCGTAGGAAGCAAGGCCCATGAGGTGCAGGCAGGAATTGTTAGCTTTGACATTTGAGATTGCACTCAGAAAAACCTTATTTTTAAAAAAATCTCCTTTCCTTATGGAGAGGTTTATTCGGGTTAGGTCCTGGTAAACAATTCGTCCTGCTCCCATATTCAGGTGCCCGACTTCCGAATTCCCCATCTGGCCTTCCGGAAGGCCTACAGCTTCCCCTGAGGCTTCTAAGAAACACCAGGGATATTCCTTTTCCAGCCGGTCAAGTTTTGGAGTTCGGGCTGTCAGAACAGCGTTTCCTTCTTTTGCTTTCCTGTAGCCCCAGCCATCAAGAATAATGAGCATAAGAGGTCTTCTTGCCTGAGTCATACCACGAAACTCCACAAGTGTAATTTGCTGTTTTTCAGTTTTGCTGTTTTTCAGTTCATCCACATAAGTCTTGTCTCACCCACATAAGTCTTGTCTCACCCACATAAGTCTTGTCTCACACCCACATAAGTCTTATCAATACTGCAGTTTGTGATTTTTGATATTACAATAGTTCTAAAACGCTCGAGTAACTTCCTATTTTGTGTAATGCCTGTTGTGGTCTAAAACGCTCGAATAACTCCCTATTTTGCGTAATGCCTGCTGTGGTCTAAAACGCTCGAATAACTCCCTATTTTGCATAATGCCTGTCGTAAAAACTAAGGAAATCACAACACTTTTTGGACTCATCTTATCTTTAATGGATACCGGTTATTTTTTCTCCTTCTTTTTACTTTCCAGTTCCTTTTCCGTGTCCAGAACTTTAAGGGTGACTTTCATAACAGAGTCCGAATTCAGTGAAATGGACTCTATACCCTGTTTTACCAGAAACTCTGCAATTTCAGGATAGTCGCTGGGTGCCTGTCCGCAGATCCCGCTATGCCTTCCATTCCGGTTTGCCCCCTTAACGGCCATTGCCATTATTTCCATAACCCCTGGGTCTCTTTCGTCGAATTCTCCAGTAAGAATTTCCGAGTCTCTATCAGTTCCAAGAGTCAGCTGGGTCAGGTCATTTGAGCCTATAGAGAAACCATCAAAATATTTACTGAATTCGTCAATTTGAAGAACGTTATTTGGGATCTCACACATAACATAGACCTGCAACCCGTCTTCTCCTCTTTTTAGCCCGTTTTTCTCCATTTCGGCAATTACTTTTTGAGCTTCTTCAACGGTTCTGCAGAAAGGAATCATAATAATTAGATTTTTAAGTCCCATTACTTCCCTGACTTTTTTCAGAGCCCTGCATTCAAGGGCAAAACCTTCCCTGTACCGCTCATTAAAGTAGCGAGAAGCTCCCCTGAAACCAAGCATCGGATTCTCTTCTTTTATTTCAAAGTAGCTTCCCCCAAGGAGGTTTGCATACTCATTGCTTTTAAAGTCACTTGTGCGGACTACAACATTTTTAGGGTAAAAAGAAGCAGCAATGGTTCCGACTCCCTGAGCAAGCTTATCTACGAAATATTCTTCTTTATTATCGGAGGTTTGGGTAAGTTTCTCAATTTCCTGAGAGACTTTAGGGTCTTTGACCTTTTCAGGATGCACCAGAGCCATTGGATGGATTTTGATATAGTTTGAGATAATAAACTCCTGCCTTGCAAGTCCAATTCCGTCGTTTGGGATCATGGAAAGGCTAAAAGCCTCATCAGGGTTTCCAAGGTTCATCATAATTGCGGTTTTAGGGCGTTTTGTGTCCTTAAGGCTCAAAGTATCTTTGTGGAAAGGAAGAATTCCCTCGTACACAATTCCTTCTTCACCTTCCGCACAACTTACAGTAATTTCTTTGCTTATGTCAAGAACTTCGGTTGCATTGCCTGTTCCCACAACTGCAGGAATTCCAAGTTCCCGGCTAACAATTGCGGCATGGGATGTTCTTCCTCCCTGGTTCGTAACAATTGCAGCCGCTATTTCCATCACAGGTACCCAGTCCGGAGTTGTTGAATCAGCAATCAGGATCTCTCCCTGTTTAAAAGAAGGCAGATCTGAAACATTAGGGATTACATGTGCTTTTCCAGCAGCAATTTTATCTCCTATGCTCTTGCCTTTTGCAAGGATATTAGATTTTTTTTCGAGCACATAAGTCTCCAGAACATCTCTCTTTTTCTGGGATTGAACAGTTTCCGGTCTTGCCTGTACTACAAAGAGCTCTCCTGTTATACCGTCTTTTGCCCATTCGATATCCATGGGCATGGATTTCTTATTTTTGTTTGAGTAATAATCTTCAATGGTAATAGCATACCAGGCAAGTTTAAGCACTTCTTCGTCATTGATGCAGAAACGACGCCTATCAGCCTCAGAAACCTTAACATTTCGGGTAAGCGTTTTGGAGCCTCCTTGCCCATAGATCATCTTAATTTCTTTATCCCCTACATTCTTCTCGATAATCGGCTTATACCCTTCCCGAAAAGTTGGCTTGAAAACGTAGAACTCATCCGGGTTGACCTGTCCCTGCACAATATTTTCCCCAAGCCCGTAAGAACCTGTAATGAAGACTACGTCCCTGAAACCGGTTTCCGTATCCAGAGTAAATATAACTCCGCTAGAAGCCATATCAGACCTGACCATTTTCATTATCCCTATAGACAGTGCCACTTTAAAATGATCAAAATGATTTATCACCCTATAGGAAATAGCCCTGTCAGTAAAAAGTGAGGCAATACAGCGTATACAGGCATCTCGAAGTGCAGGATAACCCCTGATGTTAAGGAAAGACTCCTGCTGGCCGGCAAAAGAAGCAGTTGGAAGGTCTTCAGCCGTTGCCGAACTCCTTACAGCTACATCCGTATTTTCTCCGTACTGCTCACATAGATGGTCATATCCGGATTTAATATCCTGCCAGAGGTCATCCGGAATTCCTGCCCCGAGGATCAGGTCTCTTGCAGCTTTTCCCCTTTTTGCAAGTTCTGATACGTCCGAGGTATCAAGCCCTTCCAGGGCTTGCTTGAGTTTCTCCAGAATCCCTCCGGTTTTGAGGACATGCCAATAAGCTTCAGCAGTCACTGAGAAACCATTCGGGATCTTTACTCCCTTTGGAGTGAGCTCCCTGTACATTTCTCCAAGAGAGGCATTTTTCCCGCCCACAAGCGGAACATCTTCAATCGAAGTCTCATCAAACCAGCGTATGTACTTGCTTTTGTTCTCAGACATTTCCCCTAAATCCCCTTTAAAATTATTATATTTTCAAAGCAATTTTAAACATATCTAAAGTCTTGTGCATTATTTATAATGTAACCCCAAGCTATAGGATATTCTTGAATCAAGAACTCCATTACAATTTATGCATCGATGACAGAAATCAATTTCCCCTATTCAGCCTGTCCTGATTTAGAATTTATGCAAAAGTCAACATGGCATGCTTAAAAGTTACGATAGTCTTACAATATCCTATTCCTTTCAGATTGTTCTTACTACCTGCGAGAAGTTGTAGCGTGTCACAAACTTTTTCGGATAGGGCTAGTCGGTATACCTGTTAACTTCTGATTTCCAGTTGTGCCTCATACGAACCTCCGTCTTTTCCCATTATAGGATTTATACAATTAAATAATGCAATTGAATAATTATTCTGCAAATTACATTAAAATACTATTATTTATATAATTTGACTTGCCTGATTGACGAGAAATCTGGAGTACAAAAGTTGGGGGTTTTATACATATGGATCTCGAGAAAGTACCGCTAGACGTCCCGAAAACAGAGAGAGAAACATACCTGAAAAACTACATGGAGATTACTCGAGAAAGTGGGAAACTAATGCTATTTGCAGGAGACCAGAAAGTAGAACATTTAAACGATGACTTTTATGGGGAAGGAGTGCACGAAGACGATGCTAATCCAGAACATCTTTTCGAAATAGCATCGAAAGCAAAGATAGGGGTTTTTGCAACCCAGCTCGGGTTAATTGCGCGCTATGGTATGGACTACAGAAACGTGCCCTATCTCGTGAAAATAAATTCGAAGACCAATCTCGTAAAAACTTCTCAGGCTGATCCTTTTAGCAATCTCTGGTACGATGTGGAGCAGATAGTAAAATTTAAGGAGAATAGCGGGCTCAAGATCCTTGGAGTAGGTTATACTGTATACATTGGTAGTGAGTTCGAAGCCGAGATGTTCGTGCAGGCTGCCCAGGTAGTTCATAATGCCCACCAGCATGGAATGATCTCAGTACTCTGGCTCTATCCGCGCGGTACTGCCGTGAAAGACGAAAAAGACCCTCACTTAATCGCCGGCGCAACAGGAGTTGGAGCCTGTCTTGGCACGGACTTTGCAAAGGTTAGTTATCCAGAAAAGGAAGGAGTAAACTCTGCTGAGGCTTTTAAGGAAGCTGTTAAATCAGCAGGACGTACTAAAGTCGTTTGCGCAGGTGGTGCAAGTGATGAAGTTGATGATTTTTTGAAAAAGCTTCATGAACAGATCCACATCTCTGGAGCAATGGGAAGTGCAACAGGAAGAAACATTCACCAGAAACCAATTGATGAAGCTATCCGTATGTGTAATGCTATCTATGCCATAACAATTGATGACGCAACCGTTAAAGAGGCTCTGAAGATCTACAGAGGGAAATAATAGGTAAAAGAGCCTTGAAATTCAAAAAATGAGAGTACTCTTAGTTTGAGGTAACTCTAAGTTTGAGAACTGAAGATCATTTGTGCCTACGGTTTTAATACCTTTTTTAATACTTTCTTTATTCCATTAAATATTCTATTAAACATTATTTATCTGACATTCCGCAGATGTCTGACAAATTTACCTATTTTTTATTAATATATAAATA
>NZ_LMVP01000083.1 GCF_002287235.1 Methanosarcina spelaei | reverse complement strand
TTTGATGAATAATTTAACAAATTTTATGAAAATCAATGCAATTGATAACGATTTTTCCTTAACCGATGACCAATGAATGAAGGCTATCTCAAATTAACAAGTAAAGACTTTCCTAATGTAAAAAAAACTTGCTCTAATATAAAGTAAAAACTTGCTCTAATATAAAGTAAAAACTTGCTCTAATATAAAGTAAAAACTTGCTCTAATATAAAGTAAAAGCTTGCTCTAATGTAAAGTAAGAGCTCACATTCAGGCAAGTTTCCTCTGAACTCTTTCATAAAAACATGTATCCGAAATTCTTACAAAGCGTGCAGGAAATCTGGATTTTTTAAGTTTGACGATATCGTCGGGTTTGATTCTGTAAGACTTCTGTCCGTCAATCGCAATAACCGCCTCTTTTTTTGGAGCCGATAGCCTTATAGTGATCTCGCTGTCTGATGGGATAACCCAGGGCCTTGACGAGAGTTTAAAAGGAGCAACAGGAACAACCACAATAGCATTTACTCTTGGACTTATAATAGGGCCACCTGCGCTCATTGCATAGGCAGTAGAGCCTGTAGGGGTTGCAAAAACCACACCATCCGCACGCATCGAGTCAAGAAGACAATCTCCAACATAAACCTCAAACTGAATAATCTTCGCAGGCTTTGCAGACATTATCGCAATTTCGTTCGTTGCAGTCTCAAGCATTTCCCCATTAAGGAAAACATCGACTCGCATTCTTTCGGTATAAGAAAAGCCGTAAAGCACTTCTTCTATGGTTTCAAGAGCATTTTCGGGCTCAACATCTACAAGAAAGCCAAGCGTACCCATATTGATTCCGAGTATAGGAAGAGGGTCTTTCATTTTGGCAATATTTCGGAGTACTGTGCCATCTCCTCCTACACTGATAATAAGTTCCACTCCTTCTTCTTTCATTCTTTCAACCGGAGTACCTTCTATTCCGAGTACCTCAGCTGTTGGAGTGGCAACAAAAATTTGAACCTTTGAGCTGAAATGGGCAAGAATCTCACTTACCTTTTCAATTACTTCAGGCCTGTCGCAGCGTGCAGATATTCCTATTTTCTTTATCGCCAACTTATCCCCCGAAGAGTAATTTTAAGAGCTTTTCATGTACGTGTCCGTTAGAAGCAACCATTTCCACTCTTGCGGTAACATTATCAGGAAGTCTTAAAGAATTTCCGTATCCGTCCGTGACAAGTCCGCCTGCTTCGGCCAGAATCAGTTGCCCTGCTGCCACGTCGGTCACCCGCAAAGCATTTCGGACGTCAACGAAAGCATCAAGCTTGCCTGAAGCTACATAACATAACTCGAGGGCTACACTCCCGAATAACCTTACCCTCCTGACGCTCCTGTATATCTTTCGGGTTCTTTCTACGTTTTGCCGGTAGCCGTAAACACTGACACATAACTTATTCAGCTCCGAGTTGACGGAAGCTTTTATTTTTTTTCCATTAAGGTAAGCCCCTTTTCCGGCTTCTGCGTAGTATTCTTCGCGTAAGGCAAGGTTACTCACATACCCGAACCTTAGATCTGAAAGATCGTTAGAAGAAACGGCTAAAGAAACACTGTAAAAGGGAATTCCTACTGTGGAATTATAGGTCCCATCAAGCGGATCCAGAACAACAGAAAACTCGGGAGAATCCCCCAAAATAAGTTCGCCAAGCTCCTCGCTGATAATTCTCATGGACCTGCCGTCTTCTTTAAGGACTTCAACGATAGCGTCCTCTGCTGCGAGATCTATTTTGGTAGTAGGAGTTCCGTCGGCTCCCATATAAACAAAACTACCTGCAGCATCAGTACCTGCAAGATCACAGATAGAGTCTGATGCGGCTTTAAAAGCATCTTGAGATAACTTCAAAAATCCTGAATTTGTTGAGTCCATGTCTTAGCCATTTTTTCCAATTAAAAATTTCAAATTATATTTCTTCACTCGAAAGATAAGGATTTCGACTTTCTATTCTTTAGATTAGTAAGAAATCCAATGCAGAATATAAATGTCCAATATAGAGTACAAGTACCCAACGCAGAGTACAAATATCCAATGTCGAATATAAATGTCCAATACAGAATATAAGTTTATGTATGGAATTTCCGGGTTTCAGAAATCTAATTCCAGATATTCAGGTTGAATATCCAGAACATTCAAAGCCGGAGTCGATATAGACTTAGACTATAGACTTAGACTATAGATTTAGACTATAGATTTAGACTATAGATTTAGACTATAGCCTTAGATTCCGGCACCTTATTTTTATTACTTGTTATACAGGCCAATAGCCTTGTTTGTCTTTTCAATTGACTTTGCACCATCGCTTTCAAGTTCCATCATGGCCCTTATAGCATCCACATTTTCCGGAACTACAATGGATTCCTGATGGACAGCCTGGAAGAAATAAATCTCCTTATCCCCTACAGTGATTGATTCAGGCCAGATGCAGTTTTCCCACATGTCATTTCTGGGGCGCTTCATATCTCTGGCAAATTCCATAATTTCCGCTGTAGACGACATACCCTGTCCCACGAAACGGATTCTTGACTGGGAACCAAAGATATTATTAACATCATCTACAGTGCAGTCCTTATCTACTTCCATATTCACGGTGTGTACGTGCATCAGGGTTGTCGGAATTTTCAGGGCTGCACTTGTAATGTTAATCTGTGGAAGCACACTTTTTACATCAGGCCCATGATGAGATGGAAGCTTGATCGGATCGGGTACGATTGCATTAATTGGCCCTTTCTTTACATCGTTAGGATCAGTTGCCCTTCTTGCAAGAATTACCCTGACCTTTTTTACCCCCAATTCCTTGTCTATAGGGTATATAGCCCTGCAAAGTGCTGTAGTATTGCATGAGACAACCCTTACCAGGTCACGGCCCACAGCCTGCTCGTAATTGCAAATCGCATTAAATGAAAAACCTGCAAGTGAATGATCTTCGCCACCCTGCCAGATTGCCTTTACTCCGGCCTTTTCATACAGAGATTTATTTCCTTCCCCGACTCCTCCGGGCGTGCAATCTACAACAAGGTCAGCCTTTTCAACCATTTCTTCAATTGTCCCGGCTGCGGGCATTCCGGCTTTCTCAAAAGCTCCGAGATTTGCAGCTGGGGCATAGATGTCATATCCTAGCTTGTGGGCCACTGCAGCTTCATAATTAGGCTTTGTTTTGGAAATTCCGATAACTTCCATATCGTCCTGAGCCTGTACGGCATCTGCAACTCTTTTTCCTATGGTTCCGTAACCATTTACTGCGATTTTTGCTTTAACCATTTTATCCAGTCCTTTTTAATCCTATTACCCGACTTGACATTAGCCTAAACCACTGAAAGTTTAAAATTTAGCCCGATATCGTAATTCCGGACATTTGATTACATAAGTCTTGAGTGTAGGCATAAGTTTAAGGTGTATCCATAGATTATAACTATTTTTTATAATTTTTGCGGATTTGTTGTAAACTCCCGACACGTAATCCAAGATATTGCACTAGCAAACATTTTTCTAATGTCTTGACCTAAGCCTCTGGTATCTCGGAACACATGGAGTTATAATGGACAAAGTCAGATAAATGTTTTTCTCGAGATATCTCGTTGATTAAAGAAATTAAAAGACATATTCCGAAATTCGGAAGCTTACAGATCCTTTTTCTATAGGTTATTCCCGATAACTAAGTAGGAAAAGAAAGGAAAATAGAGAAACAGAGACAGAGAAAAAGAGGTAAAGCCAGAAAAAAGAAAGTAAGGACAGAAAAAAGGAATGAAGAAATAAAAAGGAAGTGAAGAAGGAAAAAGAAAATAAGGACAGAAAAAAGGAATGAAGAAAGAAAAAAGAAAGTGAAGAAGGAAAAAGAAAGTAAGGACAGAAAAAAATATAGGATATAAAAGAAGAGATAAAACGAAAAATAAAAATTTAATTTGCAAGGATAAGGGCTTCTCCTCGTGAGAAGTTAACTTCTTTGACTGAGCCTTCGACAGTCATTTGGTCCCCTAGAATTCCAGTAAGCTGGACTGAGTCGCCTTCAACCAGGATCCTTGCTACGGAATCCATAATTCTCTCACGCTCATCTCCACGAAGCAAGAACACATTGAGTTCACACATTTTTTCATATCTCCTTACTAATTATTTCAAATTTTTCAATTTAGTTAGTATAACTCAGTATAATAATACATTCTATGCCGTGGTAATAGCACTTTACTGCATGCTGCTACATGCATCAAACTGTTTTTCTGCCATCCATAGTATAGCCATAACTATACTAGTGAGCCTGAGAGATAAGAAGCTTCCGAAAACTTCTCAGAGGAAAGCTCAGGGATAGTTCATCAGTTTTGCAATGGATAAACCTTTTTCAAGTCCCAGATCTTCAGCAACACACTCACATTTAGTAAGAAGCATGTATGCAATAGGCCCAAAGTTATGTTCGGATAAAGTTTCGTAATTGGCCATGCCCTTGCTGATAATAAGGGTTGCGTCTTTCATTGCCTGAAGCAGTTCGGCCGGAGCTTCCTCAATCAGGACACCTACGGCATTTGAGCCGGTTGTCATGACTCTGTCAACTTTGTTATCAATCTCGAATTCTCTTACCTCTTCTAAAGTCACGTCTGTCAGAATGGGCTCACCCCGGACTACGAGTGTGATCTTTCCACCGAGTTTTTTGATTACATCAAAAACAAGCATATCAAAGAGGATTTCTCCGCAGTTGTCGGCAATATAAACAACATCCTGCATGAGCCCGAGCATTTTGGGAGTGTCATCCACATCAAGCCCTTTTTCGAAATATTTCCGAAAAGCAGCCTCAAATTTGTCTTCACTGGCATCAAAACCCATAATTCCGAAATCAAAGTAATTCGCAACCACTGATGCCAGTACTGCCCGCCTGAAAAGTTCTTCATTATCAGGAGAATTTTCGTAAATTTCTTCCTTCGCTGCAGGCAGGACTTTCAGCGCAGCCTGGTTGATAAGTTTCTTTGTTACCGCATAAGGGTCATTGTCTTCCAGAACTTCATAGCATTTTCTGTGAACTTTAGTGGCTACGGAAGCAGATACCGCATCGGGACTGTAGTTCTTGGTCACAACCTCAAGGCATTCTTTAATGGTCTTGCTTATCAGGTCTTCATCGTCAGTAGAAAGCTTAGATTGAAAGTGTACTCTTGAAAGCAGGCAATAGGTGCAGCGTGGGTTCATCTTCATAAAAACATTTCCTGTTTTTTGATCCGAAAATAGGTTTTGCCAGATTAATGTAGATATTTGCGGCAAATATAATAAGAATTTACTCTTCCTGACAGAACAGAGCTTTAAAAAGGTAACTGAAGTTTGAAGCGTAGAAAGCTAGAATATTGACATTTATAAGGTTCTATAAATATTCATTTCAAAAAAACTCAGGGCTTTTAATAAAAGTGCGTGCACTTCTGAGATCTAAACATATTTTATATAGTAAGTTTGAGATGGGTTAGAATAACCTTCAGTGTATTCTGATTAATCTTACTTAAACTTGAATTAGTTTCAGTGATATCAGATCAGTTCTACTTAGATCCAAGTTGATTACAGTTATGTTTTAATTTTTACTAGATATAAATAAAGCTGATTGTATCAAATAAGGTTGAACTGCGAAGTAAGAAGGAAATGAACTGAGCCTTTGCCAATTTCTCAATTAATGCTTTAATCTTGAATTAAAATCACTAAATTCCCTTTTTTAAGAAAAAATTACTTCTAGTCACTCAGACATTCAACCTTCTAAAAGCTCCTGTTGCTCTTATCAGATCGTGTCTTCCAACTTTAAAAGCCGTTAGTGCCGCAAGTAGAGCGGTAATATTGCTTATTGACACATAAGTTTTGGCCCATACATTTCCTCTTGTAGGTGTTTTTGATCGATTGTATCCAACAACATCGTTTGAATTTTTTCTTTCAACAGTTGTTCTGATATTGTATAATTTTCCAAGCAGTTTATGATAAATTCTTGGTATGTATTGAGCTCTAAAGTGAGTTCCTTTTTCTGTTTTCAAGATATTTCCAACACTATTTGCTCTTGCTGCTATGATTGGAACAACCCCGTTTTCAATTACAGTTTCGTTAGAAGGATGACTATCAGGTCCTGCATCTGCTATCACAAAAAACGGTTTTACTGTTGTTGATTTCATACACTGGTTTATCGTATCCTGAAATATAGTGTTGTCATTTTTACTTGCATTTACTGCATCCCAATAAACAGGTAAACCCCACCAGCTATCAACAATACATGTGTCAGTGTATCCTGTTCCTGATAATACACTATATTTGCCTGTTTTCTTGACATAATGTCCAGCATCTGGATCAGAAAGCTTTCCTGTTTCTTTGTTCTTCAAACCACTGCAATTACATTCAAAAAATCTTCGATCCCAAATCCAGATTTTATCACCAATGAGGTTAAGATTTCTACATTCTTGTATCAGTATTCCTGCAAATTTGTCCAGATAAGGATAAATCATTTTTAGGTTTCGTCGATAAGATGAAAGAGTGATCTTTCCTCGACTTTTGATTTTTAGTTCCTGCCTTAGAGCTTGATTCTGGTTATAATCCCTAATAAACGATTCAAGATTTGAGTACCCAAGTTTGCATCTTGATACTTCTAACTTGAAAATGTTATTAAAAGTCAATTCTTCAAGTTGAGGCGTATATCCCATTGAAACTTGAAGGTTATTGAAATAAGAATCAATAGAAGGGTTTAGTGAAAAAATGTTTTCTAAATATCCCTTAAATGTTTTAATACATCGAAAAGCAAGTATTTGATTCAAGGGAAGAACAGTTTCCATATAGTCCTTACTCTTAACAATCAAAGGTTTAATCTTGTAAGGAATATTAACTTTCCTTTTAAGGACATTTATCATGTCTTCAAAGAAGTCAGAAAGTAATGTTTGAAATACAAAGATTATGCAACATCTATTGTTTTTTGCTTTTTTTCTGTTCTTTTTATTAGTGTTCTGGAATATTATTTTAAAATTAGAACTTGTGGAAAGGAAATAATTGTGTAAGAGGGCTGAAGATGTTGATTTCTCAAAAAGGCTACTTATGAAATCTATAAGTAGTGACTGGTTAGCGTGAAGAGCATAAACTCTTATATTTTCCTTTTTGTCTTTTAATTTTCTTCCAAATATTTTTTCATATTTTTTTCTACCTTCAATACTCTTCAGGCTTAAAACTATTGTTTTTGCAATACCTAAAAAATCACTCAGTTGTAGCAATAAATATTTATATCCCTTATCAATAATTTTTATCATGGATTATACCTTTTTATGGTTTGTTTTTAGATTGGCAACTTAAAATAGCCTTAATCAGGTATAATCTTTACGATAAGCTTTAAAAAACTATTTAAGAGATAAGAAAATAATATTTTTGTAAAATAAGCTATTTTGATTATTATTTGATGAAAATAAGTGATCTAAAGAAAAATGGCAAAGGCTCAACTCTATTTTTGTACATCTTAACTCCAACTTTTTAACTCCAACTTTTCCCAGACCAATGTTCAGAATCATTGTTTCAAAAACAGTTTGAACCTAAATTACATACTTTCCATATCAAGATATTGAGGTGATATGAAAATGAACTGTGGAGATTTGAAAATGGGTCAGACTCTTCGTTGTGAAGCATGTGGTTTTGAACTTCAGGTAGTAAAGGAATGCGGAGATGCATCCTGCTCTACTGATGCCTGCTGTACGGGCAACGTAACATGCTGCGGAGAACCAATGAAATTAAAACAATAAGCAGATAAATAGCACAACAAACACAGAAGAAGAGATTCCGGAATATTTCAGAGGAGCATAAATCCCGGAAAAGTCCGGAAAAAGATATAGTAAAGACAGATCCAGAGAAGTTTCTTATCCAGGATTTTTTTCTGGAACTTGAGAAATTTTATAGTATATTTTTTAACAGTGTATTTTCAATAATGTGTTTTTAATAATGCGTTTTTTGCTGTCTTTTTTCTTTCATTTTTCCCAGAAAACCCTGGATAAGCCTGGTTGCAAAATATGAGCTGAAAAACCAGACTATAAGGGCAATAATAATTGAAAGACCCCATCTATTAAGGTGCTCCATACAGAAAGCAGCAGTGAACACACATATAGTGCAACCTATCATCCCTGCACTGGCTCCGAGAGCAATGTCAGAAGCCTGCTCTGAAGTCCCGAAATGTCCTGCCATTATCACGGCAGCTGCCATAACTGCTGGAAAAGCTGCAAAAACTCCCGCAAAAGATTTTGAAGGGATTATCTGCAATATAATATAACAGGCAGCAACAGCAGCTCCCCCGAAGACAAACCTTAGAGCAAGGTCCTTGAAATCTAATTTCATGATATAACTCCTTCTGTAACTTTTCTAAAAAGACTATTAAACTATTTCATTTGTATTCGGTTAAGGATTTTGAGCTGCTGATCTCGATTTCGACGGAAAAACTCAAACCCAAATGTTTAGTGTTTAAATTGAAATCGATATCAGATTCCAGTTTTGCATTTGATGAATAATTTAACAAATTTTATGAAAATCAATGCAATTGATAACGATTTTTCCTTAACCGATGACCAATGTAAACTATTTTAACCTCAATTCTACTCATTTGAAATAAGTTCAAGTTTAACTTCTTTTCTATTTCATCAATCTTCTTAGATACTTCCTTTAAAATTATCTGGCAATCTAAATCCAGCATGTAGATTTTGTGGAATTTCTCTATAAGGCCTCTTGGAGAATGTTTACTTGTTAAATCAACTTTTCTTATACAATTTTGAACTTTGCGTATCCATAAAGAGACAAAAGTGAGATGAAAAGATGGCCTAAAAGCGACTTGGTATCCTTTAGATAAAGTTTATCTGCTTCCAACAAGCTCTTATAAATGTCATGATATTTTGTAACTATTCAGGTACCGTAATCAACTTCAAAAGCCGTAATTTTAGAGTTTTTGGCATTTACAATAGATTTCAGTCAGTTTTGTAAACTGATGCCAAACAATGTCATTTTAATTTTGCTATGAATTCCTTATTAGACAGATTTCTATGACCAAAATGGTGTTAGTTGACTCATTTTATGGGATATGAACAGTTATAAAATGAAACAAAATTCAAAAATAAATAAAATTTGCAAAGACTACAAGATAAAGCAGAAAAATTTTTTTATAATATTGACTTTTCTCCTTTGATTATCTCAGTGTTATATAAGGTATTTGTTCCCAACATATAAAAATATTTATGTATTAATGGCAAATTTGGTAAATTCACGAGCTCATTAAGTTCATAAAAAAATTTACATATAAAGAGGCAGTGTCTCGAATTTGTTTTGAATTCAAGTCAATTTTTTGAACACTGTATGTAAAC
>NZ_LMVP01000082.1 GCF_002287235.1 Methanosarcina spelaei | reverse complement strand
GAGCTAATAGGCGAATTCAAGAAATTTACAGGAGACTATGCGATCAGCAAGCGAGCAAAAGGAGCGCTTTACGTGGTTGCAGATGCAAACCCTGAACTTTGAGGTGAGAAGCATGGAAGTAATACTCCTTACCGGAAGTACGATTAATGAAGGCAAGCTTGCCAAAGGGGGTAACAAGTTCACGGATGAGTACACCATGGAGTGTGTATCTTGCTGGATTTCGCCTGTGGATTTTGTGTCGCTCTGCTCTCCTTCTAAAGTAAAAGTAACAAGCGAGAACGGAAAGCATTCAATTGTAGTTTATACGAAATGTACGGATGCAGTCCAGCCAGGGCAGGTGTTTATGCTAAGGGCCATCTGGTCGAATGTTATTATCGATCCCGATACCCATTCTACGGGTTCACCTCTCTATAAGGGTGCCCCGGTAACAATTGAGCCCACTGATGAAGAGGTTCTTAGTGCAGAAGATGTAGTATTGAAAGTTTATATCGGAGGGGAGTGAGTATGATTCACAAAAACATAATCTGTCCGGTCTGTGGGGCAGCCTGTGATGACATCCAGGTTGAGTTCGGAGACGGAAAGATTGAAGCGAAAAACGCATGTAAGATGGGAAATGCCAAATTTCAGGAAGTTGTAAGCTCCCACAGGATCATGCAGCCTCTTATAAAAATTGAGGGAAAACTGACCCCTACTGCCTGGGATGAAGCTCTTGAAAAAGCTGCCAATATCCTTGTTTCGGCAAAGCGGCCCCTGCTTTTCATGGGCAGTGAGACATCCTGCGAAGCGCATGAAATAGGGCTCAAGATAGGGGAATACCTTGGTGCAATTGTCGATTCCAATTCTACTGTCTGTCACGGGCCGACAGCCATGGGAATTCAGGAAGCTGGGAAAGTCGGTGCAACCGAAGGGCAGAAAAAAAACAGAGGAGACCTTATAATTTACTGGGGAACAAACCCTCTTGAATCCATGCCAAGACAGATGTCAAGGTACGCAGTCTTCCCGAGAGGTTACTGGACAAAACGCGGACGTTTTGACAGGACAGTTATCACTGTAGACCCGAGAAAAACTCCTACAACTCAAGCTTCCGACCTGCATGTTCAACTAAAACCTGGTTCGGACTTTGAACTGATAAGTGCACTTCTCACCCTACTCCATGGAAAAACTCCACATCACTCAGTAGAAGAGATTACCGGAGTTCCCATCCCTGTTATGGAAGAGATGCTCGATATGATGAAGAGCTGTAATTTCGGAGCCATTATAGTGGGGCTCGGTCTTGCTTCTTCAATGGGGAAGTACAGGAACTCCGAAATTGCCATGAATCTCGTAAAGGAACTGAATAACTATGCCAAGTTCACCCTTGGAGCTATTCGAGGCCACTGCAACGTTGCAGGCTTTAACCAGGTAGCTACCTACATGTACGGCTACCCCTTCGGGCTTGACTTCATGCGTGGACACCCGCGTTATAACCCTGGAGAATTCACGACCGTGGACGTACTTAGAGAAAAGGACGTAGATGTAGCCTTTGTTATGTGTGCTGATCTTGTATCCCATATCCCTGCAGATTGTGCGGCTTACCTTGCCAAAATTCCAATGGTCTGTATGGACATTGCTCCCTGTCCAACGGTATCTGCTTCGGATGTCGTACTTCCTGGAGTTATTGATGCTATGGAATGTGACGGAACCTTCTACAGGCTCGACGATCTACCGGTGCATTTCGAACCTTTCACAAGTTCACCTTTCGAGTTCACGAAGAGTAACGAAGACACTTTAAAACAACTCTTTGAGAAAATTAGAAAAAAAAGAGATCAGGCTATTTCTCTTCCTTCCATAAATAAGGAAGAAAAACTGATATAAACCACATAATTACATTCTCTTAAAGCAATATTCCACCTGAACCCTTTCCTTGATTTAGTTTTAAGAGGTACTGTTAAGGATGTAAGAGGTACTGTTAAGGATGTGACTTAAGGGAAAAAGAGAATGTAAAGTTGTTTGCAGTACATTCTCCTATTCCCTCCTTTTTTAATAAAGTGCCTGATTAAGACTCTTTATTTTTTCATTTCAGAACCTGTACAAAACCCCTTGTACCGTCAACACGGACATACTGGCCGTCTTTTAAGATTTTGGTAGCATTTTCGATACCTACAACTGCAGGAATACCATACTCCCGCGCAATTACAGAACCATGTGTCATCATACCACCAATCTCCACTACCAGAGCCTCAACAGAATAAAACAGGGGAGTCCAGCCTGGATCAGTAAAAGGCGCTACCAAAATATCCCCTTTATTCAACTTTGCGGCTTCGGGTTTGAGAATAACCTTGACGTATCCCTCTGCAACCCCTGCTGAAACAGGAGTTCCGATTAAAGCACCTTTTGGAGCCTCAACATCGCTCCTCACACCTGTAATGACTTCTCCTTCGCTGGTCATAACCCTGGGAGGCGTCATCTTCTGGTACTGTTCATAGGCTCTTTTACGGGATTCTATAAGTTCCTTCAGGTTCTCATTAAAACGTTTATCTAATAGTGCCACAAGCTCATCAAGGTATAAATAGAACACATCTTCTTCTCTTTCCAGAATCCCTCGTTGATGTAAAACTCGTGCCTCTGCAAGGATAGCCTGCCGATAGATATCAAAAAACCGAACAATGACATACTTGGGAAATTCACGCAAGCCTGTGGAATTTCGATAAATGAAAAGAAGCCTGGACATTAGTCTTGCTTTGAAGTTTCCGGCAGGAGTATTTCCAATACGATCCAGAAGTTTTTGTATAGCTTCCTGAGCTTCTTTCCGGCCCTGTCTGAAACGGTCCCGATGTTCACCGGGAGCATTACTTTTTATGTGGTTTATAATAGACGGAACAAGCAGGGTAGGAGCTTCCCACCACCGAATGTTTGAAATATCAATTTCACCCGGGCAGCGCATGCCATACAGTTCCATGAACCTATCCAGCTCGGCCCTGAATATATCTCCACCTTTTACTTTACCGAGACCCTGATAGAAAGTGCGGTCTTCAGCCCTTTCCAGATAAGCTATCACTTCAGGATATTTTCGTGCCGTATCGGCCAGGTCACCAATCATTAACCCCATCTCACCAGTTACGTTTCCAGGAGAGGATTTACTCAGAATGTCAACATCAAGGTCTTCACCCAACCACAACCTGGCCAGACGATTCGCAATGGGCAGGGCAATGAACGGTAATAGTACGTACATCATGCTGCCATTAAGTTCCTGTAGCAGCTTTCTCATACTTTCCTGAACCCTTTTAATCCGCTCTGGCCCTGAAACCTGCATGATGCTATGTCTATATTTATCTATTATATGTTCCAGAGGAGCTGTGGCTCGCTCAATGATACCTGAGGGATCGAGGAAGAGTAAATTGTTAACAATAACCGGAATACCCTTTAGATAGAGCGGAAGCATCGGTTTGAACAATTGAAAAACCTGTTTCGTTGTGTCTTTGTTTGCTTTTGCCTCCTGTTGAAATATCTTGCTTGATACTATTTTCACCAGGGCATCTCTCATTAGTTCGTCCACAATAGCAATTCTCCAGATAAAGTAACGCCGAAAAGTTTTATTGTACAAAAGAGTGGTGACGTCGAAAAAAAGTCTATCTCCTGCTTCTGTTATTACTGGATTGGGAAAAGATACGGAGTCTTTTCCAATGGGAAATATCCCCCGAAAAACAGAAATTCCCATAGGTCTCATGGCATTTGTCATCATTTGCAGGTGAGCAACCGACAAAAATACATGAAGTTTATTGTCATATACTTTAGGAATCGGATAAAGAGAGGTGATAGGGCGACTTTGTAAAATATAGAACTTATCCCCTGCCAAACACCACTCAACATCCTGTTCCGAACAATAGTGCTTTTCTATTTTTTGGCCGAGTTGGGCCAGCTCCAAAATTTTATCATCAGATAGGGCCTGTTTTTTTTGGAGTTCAGGAGCAAGTTCTCTGGTTATTGTTCCCCCTTCTGTGACCGGATAAATAGCTATCTTCTTTTCTGCAATTTGCTTTTTGATAATCTTACCCTTGAGGACCTGATAGGAGTCGGCTGATACAATTCCTGAGACCAGAGCCTCACCCAACCCAAAGCTGGCATCAATGGAGATAATATTCCTGTGCCCGGTGACAGGGTCCACAGTAAACATAAGCCCGGAAACCTCCGGAAATATCATTTGCTGCACCACTACGGACAAATAAACCGAACGGTGACCAAATCCATTTTTAATACGGTAGATTATTGCCCTGTCGGTAAACAGAGAACTCCAACATTTCCGTACAGCCTGAAGGAGTTGGTCTATTCCTTTTACGTTCAAATATGTTTCCTGCTGGCCGGCAAAAGAAGCAGTCGGTAAATCTTCGGCTGTGGCACTTGACCGAACGGCATAAGCCCTTTCTTCCCCCAATACTTTCCATGCATCAAGAATAGAGAGTTTAATTGTTTGAGATATTGGGATAGTTAGTAAGTGGTCTCTGATCAGCTTTCCCAGTTTAATGATTTCTTCCGGTTGATCCGGTTTCAACTGATCAAGCAAATCAAAAAATCTGTCCATCTCACTACTTGCTGCAATAAAATCACGATAAGCCGACGTTGCAATGCAAAATCCAGGAGGGACAGGAAATCCTGCCTTGACCATTTCTCCCAGATTAGCACCTTTTCCCCCTACCTCAGACAAATTTGTCCTATCGACTTCATTAAAGTGCATTACATAAACGCTCATATTATAATACACCTCAAAAAATGAAATCTTGATTTTTATATACTTTTGATGTTATAACTTTGAGTTTTATGAATTTTGATCTTTATATAATTTGATTTTTATAATATATTTTATATATAGTACTATATGGGTTTTGCCCTTGCAGTCCTTGAGTTATTGATCAATTCTGTAAAATGAGCACAATCCCCCGATGCTCCGTTTTGATTCAAAAGATATAACGTTGACATTGCAGCAAATAGACTACACCAGTATATCGCAACAAAAAGATCAAATCAACATACTGCAATAAATATATCAAATCAATAAACTGCACAACAAATATATCAAATCAACATACCCCAAGAAACAAATTACATTAATATAATTGTAGGAAAATATCATTGTGGGGTTGTAGTTGACAAGAATAAATTGATGATATCGATTTTAAAAATAATAAAAAGTCAAGGTGAAAGTAAAAGTTGTTATCTGACTAATTACCTTCATCTTTGTCAAAATAGTTTGGAAACTATTTTCCAACTAATCAAATTATGACATATTGCTTGAGTTTTCTGCCTGAGGAGCTCCTTCAGGAGGCATTGACATGTTACCTGGAGCTCCTGCTGGAGGCATGGAACCGTTAGCTGACATATTACCAGGAGCTCCTTCAGGAGGCATGGAATCGTTCCCAGGTGGCATCTGACCTGGGTTTTCTCCTCCTGGAGGCATAGTATTATTAGCTGACATATTGCCTGCATTCTCTTCTTCTGCAGGGGCGGTAGTGTTGGATGACTTATCATCAGCACATCCTGACATTGCTACTATTGACATAAGTAACAAGCCAATTACTAAAAAGCTCATCTTTTTCATTCTAGTACCTCAGATATTATGGAACTTTAACTCTCAATCTCAAGGAATTGTATCTATAAGTCCTGAATTTTCAATATCCGTAATCCAATTTGGGGAGTTTTGGAGTTCACTGCAAATCCAAATCTAACGTATTACATAATATAGACAGTTAGATCTTTTGAGGTGAAACATCCCATCGAGAATATTGAAAATTCAGTTATATAGAAGACCGAGAGTTTAGTTATAAAGTACGCTAAACATTTAAGATAGCATTTACTTTTCGAAAAGAAAATGCCACAAACACTAAAAAACCTTTTTGTATTTGCCAATATCCATATATTTCTTGGATACTTTTCTGTTCAATTTATTTTTTGTTGAGATATCGAACGTAGATCTAAGATCCATTTTCTCTTTTAATATAATAAAAGCTGAATAATTTGAAGAAATAGGAAAGTAGTAAAAATAAGGGATAATTTGAAAGGAAAACAAAAACTAATTAGGAATAAATTGAAAAAGAGAAGATTAAGAAAAAATTTGGAAAAAATAGAAAAGAATATATACAGTTTAAACGATTTCCGCTATTTTTTTCGCTGACGCTTTTAATGTTTCTCTTGCCCTTACTTCGGTAAGCCCGGCTCCCATTGCAATTTTCATGGCAGTTTCATCTGTGATGAGGTCTTCAGGGGCATGTGTATCGGTATTTAGAAGAAGAGTTGCTCCGATTTCAAGTGCAAGCCGTGCAACGTGTCCGTTGGTCCGGTTGTGTCCGTTCCTCGCTGTAATCTCAAGACAGACATTGTTGTCTTTAGCCTTTTCGACATCTTTCTCAGAGATCAGACCCGGGTGAGCCAGAATATCCACATATTCACAGGCAACGGACGCTGAATTTGTTCCGGGGGCAACTGGCTCGGAGGTGGTCTCTCCATGCACTACCACAATATCCGCACCCAGCTCTTTTGCTTTCTTTGCAAGAGGAGCTATTTTCCGTGGCGGCACATGTGTCAGTTCAACCCCGGCCAGAACGCGGATATCCCATTCACTTTCAAGGTATTTTGCTTTCTGTCCAGCTTCGATAAGCTGTTCGAGATTGGTGTAGTCGGCGTGGTCGGTAAGCGCAATGGCTTTATAGCCGTGAATAACCGCCCGTCTGACAAGTTCGCTGGGGATAAGTTCCCCGTCACTGAAAATCGTGTGAGTGTGAAGATCAATCAACCGGATCACCGTGTTTGAAGGTGTTTTTAAAATCGGGATAAACTCTTAATAATTTTACTAAAATTTTTTGTTAAATAACTATACTTAATATTTAAGCTGTATATACGACAGCTTAAATATATATGTTTTTACGAAATGCTATAGTTTATGTCATCCGGTATTTATAATAAATCATTCAGATTTTTCGGTTTTTCCAAGCCTTTCTGCGACATCTGCAAAAGCGAAGTTGGGTTTGACATCCGTTATTTTGATCCTGACTTTTTCTCCGACCTCTACTTCCTTTACAAAGACGACAAACCCTTCAATGAGTACAGCTCCGTCCCCACTTGAGCCCAGCTCCTCGATATCCATTACGAATTCATCTCCTTTGCGGAGCGGAGCTGTAAGGAATTTCTTTCCAATAACGTAGATTTCAGCACTCTGGGACCGTGACGCTTTCGGAGAATATGCGGCTGTTTTGACAAAGTTTTCCCTGACCTGTTGTAGGTAGTCGTTAAACATGTCTCCCTGGAAGACTTTTACAGCGAAATTCCCTTTAGGTTTGAGAATTTTCTTCGCACATTCCAGGGCCGAAGTCGCAAGTTCAATTGACCTTGCATGGTCGTAAGACCAGTTTCCTGAAAGGTTAGGGGCTGCGTCACAGAGCACCACATCAGTTCCTTTTGCCCCTACGATCTTTATAATCTTCTTTATTGTCGATTCTGCGTTTATATCACCCTGAATGGTCTCGACACCTTCGATAGGCTCGATTCTCTGCAGGTCTACGCCAAGGACTTTCCCTCCGGACAGTTCCTTTGCGACCTGGAGCCATCCGCCTGGGGCTGCGCCAAGATCAACAACCGAATCTCCTCTATTGATAATATGATGTCTTTCATTAATCTGCTTGAGCTTGAAGGAAGCCCTGGACCGGTACCCTTCTTCTTTTGCCTGATGATAATAATAGTCTCTTCTGTCTCTTGCCATTGCTTACCTTCCCTGCACTGAAAGCTGATATAGATTGCGCAGAAGTTCTGTCAACAATTTACTAATTTTTGTCATTAATTCACTAATCGTTATCAAGAATTACTATGTCGTAGTTAGCTATTCACTTCTCTAACTGTACTTCTCTAACTGTACTTCTCTAACTGTACTTCTCTAACTGTACTTCTCTAACTGTACTTCTCTAACTGTACTTCTCTAACTGTACTTCTCTAACTGTTACGGATTTCCTGATTTGGTTTCAGTGGTTCGTCAGCCTACTATTACTAACTCACTCAGTCTTGGATTTCAATGTTAGCATTCATATCCTTACGCTCACTATTGAATAAAATTATAGAGCATATCAGCACGATAACAGGTATCCATACTGCTTTAACCCCAATAAACGATGTAAGCAACCCTCCTAAAATAGCTCCTGCTAGAAACGAAAGGTTAATTGTAGAGTATCGAATGGTTCTGCGAGCCGATTCATCGTCCTTTTTTGTAAAAGCGATATAAGCTTCCTGTGTAGCTGAACGTAAGTTTCCAGTAACCATTGTAGTGCTATACGTAGAACCAACGAGTTTGCGAAATGAAGATATCTGAACCGAAGAAACAAAAGAAACCACAACTGTTACAATAATACTCGGGCTTGTATAAGGTATAAAACCTACAATAAAAAGAACTACAGTTTCAAGAATTAAAACTGCTCTTTCTGAATCTTTTATAAACAGGCGCATTGAAGGCTTTTTAATAATCTCGGCAACGACTACTCCGACCATAAACGCCAGAACAGGCACAGCATGAAGCACTGCCTGTCTCCACTCTCCTGTTGCAGCTTCTATGCCCATAAGTACGACATTTCCAGTCTGAGCATTGGCAAAAACCCCACCTCTTCCAACAAACGTGTAAGCATCAAGAAATCCCCCTACAATCGCAAGAAGTATTCCAAGTTCCACAGACTCAGTGGTAAAGTTATATAAACGAATTTTTCTCTCATTTTTCAATGTTAGCATCTTTGTCATTCTGAATTTTATAGCTCATATTTGAATTTTATAGCTCATATTTGAATTTTATAGCTCATATTTGAATTTTATAACTCGTATTTGAATTTTATAACTTATATTTAATAGTAATGACCCTTTCTCCTAATTATATTTAGTTTTTTTATATATAACTGATATAGTTGATGTCAAGTATCCTTATTTCCATCTTTCCCAAGTACCAAGCAACAGCAGCCATTACCTGGAAATCGTGATGAGGCAGTTGGCATCCATGTCGGTTGAGGCCACGGTGAGCCCTCAAATGTTCCCGAAGAATAGCAAAACTGCGCCGAGTATCTCTATACTGTGGCGGTCATTCTGCCAATCATCCACAATATTCTTTTCTTGCATGGATTGTGAGCTGGCAAATAAGGCTTTCGTTCCTTAGATTCCATAGTGATCCTGTCATGCAGGCATAATAAAAAATTGAAATAATTTTTGAACCTGAATATGATTATTAAATATAAATTCATTTGTATTCGGTTAAGGATTTTGAGCTGCTGATCTCGATTTCGACGGAAAAACTCAAACCCAAATGTTTAGTGTTTAAATTGAAATCGATATCAGATTCCAGTTTTGCATTTGATGAATAATTTAACAAATTTTATGAAAATCAATGCAATTGATAACGATTTTTCCTTAACCGATGACCAATGAATAT
>NZ_LMVP01000081.1 GCF_002287235.1 Methanosarcina spelaei | reverse complement strand
AATTATATTCCTTGAATAACATGCACAACTATATGAAAATGCATGCTGATGGCAGCATTTTCATGCTAAATTAGTAATTGTTCAACCTACCAAAATAAGTTGGGAAATATCATTTTAATAAAAACAACTTCAACAAGTAACCAACGAACCGTAAGAAAAAACATAATCAACACCAACAGTAAGAAAATATATTTGAAAATTTGATACATTGAGTCTTAGTAACGACTGCTATTGATGTTGTTTATCCATAATGAATTGTTACGAAAATGAACATCTTAGGAATAACAGGTGCAAATAAATGAAAGTACCTGAAGTAAATAGGACTTTCAGGCTAATCAATCTGAATTAGATTTGAGTGAAATTACTTTAGGTGGAGCAGATGTACCTGACGAAGGAGATGCACCTGAAGATGTACCTGAAGATGTACCTGAAGATGTACCTGAAGATGTACCATTACCATTATCAGGTACGTAAATTACCTTGCCGTCGGCGAGCCTGTAAGCCGTACCAAGAGCCTCTCCAGTTCCTCCTCCTATATTATCGGTCATATTCATGACTTCAATAGGTTTACCTTCTTCTTTGATGACGATCTTCATATCCTGGGCTCCCGGATTTTTGACAATGGTAAAATCCTCATTGGAGCTCAGAAGTTCGGGGAGGTGATATGACATAACAAGTGCAACTAATAGAGCTACAGAAAAGACCATTGCAACATCAAAAACATTGGCAACGTTGACCATAGGGTTTTGCTCATCCTCGTCTTTTAAAAGACCTGTCCGTCTGTATCTTCTGGACTTTCTCATGAATTCTTCCTCGCTATTAAGAAATACTAAGCTTCAATTCTTTTCCTCAATGGTATCCAGGATATAATCTATGTCCGACATATCTTCCCAGTACCAGCGCCGTCTGACCTGTGTAAGCACATAGCCTATTCCGGCAGCAAAAAGCCCTACAACGGTTGTCGCAAAAGCAATCATCAGGTTTTGCGCAAGGGTCTCGAGGTCTCCTTTCGAAAGCCCTATCAGAGCAGGGCCTAATGGAATAAGCGTCCCCATAAGGCCAAGCATGGGACCGATAGTTGAGGTTATCTTTGTATGTTCAAGGCGTTTTGCCATCTTGATTTCATATTCCTGCGAAAGCCTCTCAATTGCAGGAAAATGTCGCTCTTTCAGGTATTTTGCAGCGTCTCGTGCAAAAGAAGTGACCATGTAATTTTGTTTGATGCTCTCAAGAGCCCTGGAGGCTTCCGAAAAATCCGAATTTTGAAGATTGAGCTCAATTTTTTTGCAGTTAGTTTCCAGATTCTTCCAGTCCCTATGTCTTTTTGTATACTCGGAAAGGAATTCTCCTAATTGAATTAAGGAAATAAACACGAGAATGGTGAGAAGAAACATCACAGGAATTAGCAAAGCCGTTGAGAAGACATTCATCATGTCGGATAATAAATTCATCAGGCTCATAGGTCATGCCTCCTTATACGGTCCAGGAAAAAACCTGCAAGGACAATGACTCCAAAAGCCATAAGAGGTATTACTCCTGTTTCTCCTCCTCCGGTTGAAACAAGATTCATCTTTTTTGTTTGTATATATGCCGGGATAAGAAGAGCTCCTAATAGATAATAGATCCCTATCAGCATCATTGCACTGCCCATAGTATCAGGAGTCTTTCCAAGTCGAATCTTTCCAAACCTGAAAAGAAAAGAAGAAGCCACAACTGCTATAAAAAAAGCAACCCCAACAAGGAGCCCTACTTTTATCCCGGAAAGATTAAGGCTCTGTGAAAGCAGCATGCAAGATAATGCAAGGGCTGCCATACATACCGGACATGGTACGGATATAGCGAGAAAAGTGTGCCTGGAAACATCTTTTCCTGAGTTCCATTTTTTCTGGGTGTAAATTCCGGTAACTATGAGAAGCAGGGAAACAAGTACATGGATTCCCATGCCCATTGAAGAAAACTTCTCAAAGGCTTCAAGGCTTATGTGGTCAGCAACACTTCCGAATAAAAGAGCCAGGAGAAAATAACTACCTCCAATTGCGAAAATTTCTCTTTTACTTATGTTTGAAAACCCACATCCTATTCCAGATTTAATTCCAAAGACAAGGATACCTATCAAAATACCAATAACAGTTAATGCAGTAGAGTCCATATTACCTTCTGAGCATCTATAGTAGAGTTAAATAAACCCTGGCTTTTGGGTAACATTTGTTATCTTTTAAGGTAACAAGGGCTCACAGAGTGCATTTTTTAGAGTAAAAGTTTATTTTCACCCTGTTTTCTGTCAGAGATGAAAAAGATAACTTAATAAGCTAAATTCAGGACATGTTTAGAAGTTAAATTAGTAAGATAGTAAAATAATACTCTTTTAAAACGATATCAACCGACGATGATAATAAAATAAACTTCTAATTTAACAAGTATTATGTAAGAATTAATTCTACTTATCAGGTAATGATATAGAAAAAGAAGAAAACAAAAACCTGTAATTAAAGTAAATTTGTTAAAATTAAAAAATAAAAAAGCAATGAAAAGATCGAGTAGTTTACTTTACTTGTTCTGATAAAAGCAATAATTATAAGTATTTGAGATAAAATAGAGCTCATCATGGTAGTAAATGTTGTGCGGAGTTCTGGAATGAATGGCGGCAGAGAAAACCTTTTCAAGGCGATTTCAAGTGATACGCGCCTTTCAATTCTTGAACACCTGAGTGAAGGAGATAAACATATATCCGGTCTGGCAAGAGAAATAGGAATTTCCGTGCCTGTAGCTGCTAGACATATAAAAATATTGGAAAAAGCCGAACTTGTAGAAAGAAAAAAGTTTGGAAATACACATATGATAGGCATCAAACTGAACAATGTCTATTCTTTTCTGGACCACTTTGCAGAAAACAAGAGGCTTGAGGTTGAACAGGGTACGACGCTGCTTGAAGCCCTGAAAAATGTGGCTGCCGTGGAAGTTACGAAGATGGGAAACAGAGTTAAGGTTGTCTCTACGGATGGAGAAGAGGGATTTTATGTATATGAAGTAGATGGCAAGTTTTCTGATAAGACTGTAGACGAATATGAGTTTCACGAAGATGCCGTAGTAGAATGGAAAAAACTAGTGCCCATAACGAAAAAAAGATTACTGGTAAGCATCAGGCGGTAAAAAGCCCACGATGCCGAACCATTTAGAGGGGCTCATATCCGGAGCCTTTCAATTGTCCACTTATGGAACCCTTAAAATGTTTACCCTTAGAACCTTTAAAATGTTTATTCACGGAGTTTTTAAAGGATTTCATGAATCTGCCGAAAATGAAATATTTCCCCTGAAAAATCAGATAATTACTGAAAAGCAGGTATGTCACCTCAACTTCGCCAGGACTCCAAGATGGTCTTCATGATAGGGCTTCAGGTCTTTTGCATTAAGAATCTCAAATCCAGGCTCAAAAGCCTGTTCGAGTTTCTTCACCTCTGCCTTAAAAACTTCTTTTGGGTTTGCTGCAGTATCGATACTCCGCGCTTTAATGGAAAGCAGGAGATATCCATCTCTTTTTAAAAAACGGATTGCGTTCCTTGCAGCAATCTCGGCCTGGTTGGGTTGCGCAACGTCCTGAAAAATAAGATCGACAGGCTCAACGAGATGGGAGTAACTGTCCGGTTTACCGGCATCAGCCAGAATCGGGTGGATATTTTTTCGCCTTGATGCGAGTCTTATCAGATCTCTCATGCTTCTCGGAGCAAACTCAACGGCATAAACTGCACCTTCCGAAACAATATCTGAGACATGGCTTACTGTTGTGCCTGAAGCTGCTCCCAGGTAGAGCACTTTTGAATTTTCCTTAAGACTAATGTTGAATTTTTTCAAGACCATGGCTCCAAGTTTGCTCCTGCGAGGGTCCCAGGTCCGATACTCAGTCTCTTGAACCGGGATCAGTTTTTCTCCATAAACGGCTTTTCCAGGGTCAAGGTTCTTTGTAGCAAGGTGTTTTTTGTCTTTTATAACTTCAAAGATCCCATCCGATAACTTTTTGACTTCAGGCATTTACTTCCTCCTCCTTTTCTTTAGCTTTGCTCCGCTTTCCTGCTTTTTTTGAGGAGGCCTGGGGTTCAGAGTTCTTATCTGCAGGACTTTCGCTTCAAGTTTTTCTATAAGGGAGGGATCTTTTTCCCCAGAATAAAAGTCAATGCGTGCAGCAAGGGAAAGCTTTGACGCAACAGCCCTTGCTACTTTTCCCCTTAACCACCACGGCGCTGTGTTTACTAGAGGATGGCTGTAGATAATCCCATGCTTTGGAGATGGAGCCCGAGCCCGAAGATGCTTGAAAAGAGCCTTGCTGGCTCCTATAACCTGAATTGTGCTGGAAGGAAACTCAGCAAGTTTTTTGAGGCTTCCTGCAAGACTTATTAGCCTTGCTCCAAGCATTGGGCCCGCAATATGTTTCAGGTTGGGTGCAACCTGTTCCATGCTGTTCTCAATATAAACCTCGATCTGTCGTCTCCGTTCATATAGGCTGAGTACACTTTCCGCAAAATCTTTAATAAGTGCTTCATCGGCAGGTTCAAGTTTTGCACCCATCGAGTTCCTGGCTTTCGAGTAAAGCGGATCTTCAGAGCTGACGTTTTCACGGGAACCGTACTTTACAATAAAAAGTGCCAGGTCTTCCCCACCTAATCCGCTTTCCGGGAAATAGCCTCCATACCATTCAGAAAGTCTTTCAGACAGGGCGTTTGTAGTTTCATTGACATCGTCCAGGGCTTCTACAGCCTGAATAATTCGCTGGTCAGGAGTGATGGCGCTTGAGACCTGGAGTTTTGCAGCCTCCAGAGTAACTTCATGTAAAAGAAAGTAATATTCGGCAGGTGACTCCGCAAACCCTGATTTGATAGCTGCAGCCTTTAGGTCAAAACCTTCAGGAGGTAGATTCGATCTGCTTTCCCTTAGGGAAAGAGAATGAAGTGCAAGCTTCCTGATGTCTTTTGAAAGAAGTCTGGATTCCAGAATTTCTCCGACTATGTCGGTTTCAAGAGTTCCAAACCAGGTATTAATCTTCAATCCAGACCTCCAGAGATATCAGCACCCCGATTCCTTCCCTTTGTGAGCAGGACTCTTCCACCAAGAGATTCGTCAAGCATACGCTGGGTTTCTTGCTGGAGTCTTTTGCCTTCCTCAATGCTTCCGACAATGCCGTAAATTACCGGCCCGAAAGAACTGATACCTGCTCCATGCGCGCCGTTGTCACGCATGTAATTCATGATATCCAGAACAGGCTGTGACTGAAGTTCAACTTCCCTTTTCTTAAAACCTACAGTCTGGATGTGATTAATCGCTTTGCCAAAACTTTCCAGGTCTTCCTCGATAAGTGCAGGAAGCATCTGCATGAGAATTACATGGGAAATTTCCTGAACCTCGGCAAGGGGGATCGGACAATATTTCTTGAAAATGTCAACTTCTTCCGTATCGTGAGCTCCTTTTCCTTGAGGAATTACAAGGACAATAGGCCATTCAGGAAAGTTTTTTCTGAAAAGGACAGGGCCAGGAGGTACGTGGCTAGCTGAAGAAGGAGAAAATGAACCCTTATTCTTGAACTTATGTCCTCCGTCCAGAATAAAACCACCATCCTCAAAAGCAGCAACCCCTATTCCGGATGTGCCTCCCCTGCCAACCGCAACTGCAAGTTCCCTAATACTTTTTTCCAGTCCATAAATCCTATTTACGGCTACTGCTGCCGATAGTGCAGCCTGAGTCCCTGAACCTAGTCCTACATGATCAGGAAGACTATCTTTAATATGCAGTTTTATCCCTTTTCCTGTTGGAAGAAGTGCCTGTACAGCTTTTTTTATTTTACCTGCGAGAAGAGAATTGCCGATGATCTCTATATTATCAGCTTCAGTTGCAGAAATTTCCAGGCCGGGATATTCCAGGGTGATTCCCGCTCCTCCATCGACCCTGCCTATCTCTGCATTAAGGTCTATCAGGGTAAGATGAAGTCTGGATGGAGTCACTACTTTAATCATGTATATCTGTACCTCATTACCTATTCATAAAGCTTAGGAATTACACTTCCTTTAGCTCAGGAATTAAGCTTCTGTTTCCCCCAGAGTTTTTCCTTAATAATCGAATAAGTAAAAGATAAAGTTTTCCTGTTAAACATGAATTTAAGCATTGGATAAATCAGAGAATATATCCTTACACGAATTTCCATATCACCTTTGAAATCCACCATCGGATTCATGAATACAGGGTTAATGGAAAAACTGCAGTTCTTGCACCGGTTGTAGGCCAATCCTGCAACAGCATGTATAAATCCACAGAGCATGCCTGTGTCTGCAGGATCGGAAAGGCCAAACATTACGTAAGACTCCAAACGTTTAATTTTTATCCCGTTCAGTAAATCGGAAAATAGACGAAACAGAGGTCTTCTGAGAGATCTGAATGCCTCCATGACCCAGTGAAGTTTTTCTCTGGAGGTCATTCCTGATTCTGGAGCTTTTTCAATTTCAGGCTTCTTTTTTCCTCTTATCTTTTCAATTATACTCCTTTTTTCTTTCTTCTCATTTTCTTCTATTATTTCCTTTTCGACCTCTCTTTCCTTTTCGACCTCTCTTTCCTTTTCGACCTCTCTTTCCTTTTCGACCTCTCTTTCCTTTTCGACCTCTCTTTCCTTTTCGACCTCTCTTTCCTTTTCGACCTCTCTTTCCTTTTCGACCTCTCTTTCCTCAATATCCCTTTTTTTCTTCACCTCAGTTTTATCCTGTGGTTCTGTAGTAACTCGTACCTTTTCTGTTTTCTTCAGATCAATCTCACTTTGTTTCCCTTTTACTGCTTTGTCTTTTTTCAATTTTTCCGGTTCTTCAGGAAGGCTTTCGCTTTCCTCTGGTTCCTCTATGGAAAAGGTATGGGAAAAGAGCAGCCATTTTACAGTGAATATGCCTTTAAGTTCTTTCTTTTCTTCCAGGCTCAGGATCTTGAGTTTGAAAGTGAGGCCTATTGCTGTAAATAATATGAATAAGACCAATAGAAAAACCAGCAGAAGAAGAGTTATTACAAGCATATTAACAGGTTCGGGAGAAGAGGATAGTCCTAACTATCCTGAAAACCCCCACTTTCTATATTTTTGCTAAGAATCCCCTAAATAGATTAGTTCCAGAAATTGGGTGGAAAATTAGTGGAAACATCCCCCTTCTTCTATATTGACTTCGGTTCCTTCTACAGTTTCCTTTTTCGGAGTTTCTTTTCCTTTAACTTCCTGTTCCTTAAACTCCTCTTCTTTTTTGTTTTTGCCCCTCATGCCTTTGAGCTTGTCCATAATCTCAGGTACAAGATCGGGAATTGAGCTAAGGATTGATCCGGCGTCGCTTCGTTCAGAGAGCCGGAAAATTCTGGCTTCTTCTTCTGAAAGCATAATAAATGCCACAGGCTCTATCTTTGCACCTGCTCCTCCACCTCCTCCGTATCCAGATTCGGTGTCTCTCTTGCCTTCTCCCCCACCTGCTCCAAATCCCATTGAAATCCTTGAAATTGGAATTATTGTTTTCCCAGCAGCAGTAATCGGGTCCCCAACTACGGTTTTTGTAGTCGCAATCCTTTCGAGTTCACCTGCAATTTCTTTAATAGTGGCTTCTACACCCAACTTTTCATCCCCTCTTTATATATTATTTCTTATATGGTGATGATAAATATTTCCTATTTTTTCATTTTTAATCTAATTTTGAATACATTAATTTTATACTTAATCATATTTGAGCAATTCTGAACCTACAGGTTCAAACACAGTTCTAGTTTGAGAAGACGAACTTGTTTTTATCGTCTTGAAGGCTATTGTTCTTTTATCTGGGTAATTCAAGTTTAAATCTTCCTTATTTTGAAATTAATAAATGGTTGACTAATTAAAATAAGACAATAACCTATAAGTAAGATATTCTATTAAGTTAAATAACCTGGGTTATCCTACTATATATAAATTACATAATGAATATTTTTAAATTTTAATCTATTCAATTTCAACATAATTTCAGTATATTTATATTCTATTATTTGAATTCCAGCTTAATTAATGGAATTTACTTGAGGCATCTTACAAAAGATAAACAAATTCTTTGAGTAAGAAAATAATTTTGCACTCGTGAGTTTATGTAGGTATTCACTGTAAACTCCCTTTAGTTACAATTAAAGTTTTGCCAAAACTTCTTTTAGTGGACGGAGGAATTAAAATTAAAAAATTAACCACTTTGTTAGTAGCTATTTTCATGTTAGTATTAATATCAAGTTTTGGAGCTGCGGCTGAGATTATAGTGCAGCCAGGAAGTTCTATTCAAAAAGCTGTGGATAGTTCTTCTTCCGGCGATATAATTACTGTAAAATCCGGGACCTATACTGAAAATATCAATGTAACTAAAGATGATCTTATAATCCGTTCAGAGTCCGGAAACCCTGATAATACCATGATTAAAGCCAAAAGCTCAGGAGCCAGTGTGTTCCTCCTGCAGGGAGACAACATAAAAATAACTGGATTTAAGGCCGTAGGAGCTACTCGGTCCGGTAATGCAGGAATCTATCTGTCCTCATGCAGTAACTGCATAATTGAGAACAATAAACTTTTGAATAACTGTTATGGAATTTATGTCCTGCGTTCCAAAGGAGACAAACTCTCAAAGAATACAGCTACGAACAACAGGGAATATGGAATTGTACTTGGGACTGCTACAGACAATACCCTTTCAGGAAACACGGCCCTTAATAACGGTCGTGGGATTCATATTGGTAATTCAGATGGCAATACACTCTCAGGCAACACCATTCAAAACAACAATGTTTATGGGTTTTATATCTGTGGCAAAAGTGACGCAAACCAGATTTACAATAACTACTTCAATGACACCAATATGACTATTAAAAACGGAATCGGAAATGTCTATAATGCCAAAAAGACTGCAGGTACTAATATTGTAGGCGGACCATATATAGGAGGCAACTTCTGGGGAAAACCTGATGGTACAGGATTTTCCAATACCGCAGCAGATACTAATAGGGATGGAATTTCCGATTCTGCATATAAAAGCATAACAGGCAGCACCTATTCTGACAACCTTCCTCTAGTTGTCTATAAATCCGGGCCTACAAAACCGATTGTTGCTTTTTCTGCATCTCCAACCTCAGGAAACGCTCCACTGAATGTAAAATTTACTGACACAAGTACAGGATCACCAACGAAGTGGAAATGGAGCTTTGGAGACGGAACAAGTTCAACAGCCCAGAATCCAACGCATAAGTATTCCAAAGCAGGAAACTATGCGGTTGCACTTACAGCAACCAACTCAGCAGGTAGTAACACACTAACAAAATCAAATTATATAAAAGTGGTAACAAAGCCTGTTGCTGCCTTCTCTGCGTCTCCAACCTCAGGAAAAGCTCCATTAAACGTTAAATTTACTGACACAAGCATAGGAACACCCACTAAGTGGAAATGGAGTTTTGGAGACGGAACA
>NZ_LMVP01000080.1 GCF_002287235.1 Methanosarcina spelaei | reverse complement strand
TTCTGCTATTTTGATTTAAGCGAGATTCTAAAACTTGCAATTTTTCACTAAGTGACTGTCACAAAACAGATTAGGCAAACTTTTCATAAAGTTAATTTTTAATTGGTGATAATGATCTTGAAAATCAAGGCATCCAATCGAAACTTATGCATAGTTTGTTCTGTGACGACTCCTAAGCTGTTTTATTTGAGATTCAAGACTCTCAATGTAAGTTGCAATAACTTCAGGATTTGAAGTACACAGAGCAAGAATCTCTTCACGTTTCATCAAAGATAGAAATAACTCATTGTAAATCCAATTTTTCCTCGAAAAGAGGAAAAATTGTGTAGCCCTAAAAAGGCTACCTGAATAGTAACAAATAAAAACGAATTAAATTCGGAATACGGACTATTTTCATCTTTCCGCCAGCCACCAATTATTATTTTGTTATGGTAAATCGGATCAAGGATATCGATCCAATGTCTGGGAATGGGTAGGCCATCCAGCTTCCTGTGATCTATAAGAAAAACAAAAGGTACTACGGCAAAAATAGTGAATTGCTTTTCAGGGTCCTCTATACCACAATCAACATATATTGAGGGCAAAGGCTTAAGTTGACATGCCTGAAAATAACCTTTATCAATAAATTTTTCGAAAAATTGCTTCTCAAAAAGGTTATCAAAAGATGAAGACAGCACCATGTTGGGAAAATCATCAATATTACCTACGTTGTGAATGGACTCAAAGGGCAGATAACCGCTTCCTCCACCCATTGGAAAATAACAATTGAGCCGAGTTCCATTTTTTCAACCCTATGCTTCTTTAATACAGCCTCCAAACCATCCTTGAAAGTGTATTTTAAAGAAACCGGAATTCGCCCCAAAAAATCAAATTCTCCGGGCGAAAGTTCACCGCTGTACAGCTCGGTTTCACACATATAGTCATCTATTTCTGTGGAGAAATCTAAAGAACACCTATTTTCCACAATATTTCACTCCTCTTGTTTGCCTATTCTATTCTACCTATCTGCTTATTTGCAGTAAAGTTTAGATTGTCTCAAGAGTTTCCAGGGATGTTTGGGTTTTTCATTTTTGGGTTCCTTTTTCCTTTCAACTGAATATTTGTGGGATTTTAATGACCTTCACAGCTCATTTTGCTATTTTTTAACTGTATAACTGTAGATGTAACAAATTTTACTCAACGTTTTCATGTTATGTGCTGGCAGGCGGTAGATGCTGCAGTATCCTGTTTGCTTCATCATCTGTTAAGTTATAGTGGTAGAATTTTGAATAGTAATCCTTGACCTCATTAGTCATGTTCAAATCCTCGAACAACTCAGGATGCAGAGTTTTTGCAAAATACTCCATAAGCAACATTCCTTCAGCACCATAATCCCAATAAGCTACTCCCTGAGGGCAGAGATACACTTTGTTATTTTTCACAGCTTTAAGATCGCTAAACCTGGAGTCATTAACGATTATATCTGTACTGTTAACCCTGCCTACAAATATTACATCCGGATTCCATACAAGTAGCTGTTCCGGCGTAACTGTGTCATACCCTTCAGTATCTGCTGATAGATATTTACCACCAGCCATTTCCACATAAAACTGCGGATAAGAATTTTTACCCTGGGTTGTTGTTGCATCTCTAGCGTAGTATACCGTTGGTTTCTGGCTATCTGTAAGGTTTGCAGTTCTTGATGTCACATAATTTGCTTTCTGATCGAAGTACTCACCCCATTCATCGGCAATTTTTTTCGCATCCGGCCCCATCACTTCACCATAAAGCTCGATTTCCTGCTTAATGTATTGAGTAAATGAGTCTACATTATCAGGATTTCCTGAGTTTTTCTGAGTGACCACGACAGCTATGTTACTCGAGTTCAATTTTTCCTTAGTACCATCATAGGATCTGCAAAACACTACCTGTACTTTTTTACCCATAAGTTCCTCAACATTAGGATCGTCTGCGATATAGACATCTTTCAACTGTGGAGCTATTTTGGAAGACCAGGGTAGATTGGTCCATGCAGACATTGTCATTGTCATTTTGTCGGTCTGGTTTAGTAAAATTAATTTTTCATATGCCTGGCCAGAAATAGCAGCTACACGGGTGACATTCACAGGTATGGTTACAATCCGTCCTTCCTGATCTGTTATCTGAACGTACTGATCATACTCTTTCTCACTAACCTGATCGGAAATTTTGTTAGTCTGACCTGCATGTGCAGCAGCAAATACTATTGCAATGACTGCAAGAATTGCAATGGCAGCTACTATACCCCTTTTATCCATTTGATCACCTTAAACTAGTGTTTCGATTCCAAAATAGATTCCCTATTTCCTGGAAAAATCCGTAATCTTCGGATCAATTCAAAAGCTAAGTTTTATGAACCTATTTGAGAATCGCAGTACTAGCATCATATTTTGTATTGATGGTTTTTTCCTCGACACATGAAAGTAAAGTTCATTTCATTTCTTAAATGCCATCCATTTTCTCAAATCGTTAGTAACCGGCAGGCGGCAAATGCTGCAGTATTCTGTTTGCTTCATCATCTGTCAGGTTATAGTGGTAGAACTTTGAATAATAATCTTTGACCTCGTTAGTCATGTTCAAATCCTCGAACAACTCAGGATGCAGATTTTTTGCAAAATACTCCATAAGCAACACCCCTTCAGCACTACCATCCCAATAGGCTACTCCTTGTGGGCACAGATACACTCTGTTATTCTTGATGGCTTTTATATTACTCAATCGAGAATCGTTAGTAATTATATTTGTACTGTTAACTCGGCCTACAAAGATTACATCAGGATTCCATGCTAGCAGTTGCTCCATTGTGACGCTTTGAAGCCCTTCTTTGCTGGTATTTTTCGCAACGCAATTCCCGCCAGCCATTTGGACATACCACTGTGTGTAAGAATATTTGCCCTGTGTTGTTATTGCATCTGGACCTCTGGCATAGTATACCGTTGGTTTCTGGCTATCTGTAAGGTTTGCAGTTCTTGATGTCACATAATTTGCTTTCTGATCGAAGTACTCACCCCATTCATCGGCAATTTTTTTCGCATCCAGCCCCATTACCTCACCGTAAAGTGCTACTTCCTGCTTCACATATTTAGTGAATGAGTCTATGTTTTCAGGGTTTCCTGAGTTCTTCTGGGTGACCACTACAGAGATATTACTCGAATTCAGTTTCTCCTTATTACCATCGTATGACAAACAAAATACTACCTGCACTTTTTTGCGAATAAGATCCTCGACATTAGGGTCATCTTCTATTGATATATTTTTTAATTGTGGAGCTATTTTGGAAGACCAGGGTAAATTGGTCCATGCAGATATTGTGACTGCCATTTTGTCCGTCTGATTCAGCAAAATCAGTTTTTCATATGACTGACCAGCAAGAGCAGCTACACGGGTGACATTCGTCGGTATAGTTACGATTCGACCCTCTTGATCTGTAATCTGTGTGCCCGGATCAGAAGTTTTTATTCCTTTGCTACTGTGATCTATATTTGTTGCAGTAGATATTATTGCAATAGCTGCAATAGCTAAAATAATAATCAATATACCCCTTTTGTCCACCCAATCACCTCAAGCTTTTTTGTGATATCTCAGATCAAAAACATCCTGTATCCACATGTGGCTGTTGTACTTGCATAGGTATACATGCTCTTCTATGCTCATTTACATCTAGAATTTTGACATCTACCCCATAGGCCTGTTTCATATTATGTTCAGTGACAACAATTTCCGGTTTTCCGATTTCCATAATTGTGCCCTGGTTCATGATAGCTACTTTATTACAGGATAAGAAGGCGTGGTCTGGAAAATGTGAAGTCATTACAACCGTTAGTCCAATTTTAGACAATTCTTTTATGATTTTGAGTGTTCGTATCTGGTTTCCGAAATCCAAATGGGATGTTGGTTCGTCGAGGAGAAGAATTTCGGGCTGTTGAGCTATTGCTCTTGCCATTAAAACAAGCTGCCTTTCACCACCACTGATCTCGGTGTAAATTTTATCCTTCATATGTAGGATTCCAAGGTTCTTCAGAGCTTCTTCAGCAATTATATAATCATTCTTTCTAGGAACAGATGTTAAACTCAAATGGGGAGTTCTACCCATAAGAACTATATCGAAAACTGAAAACGCAAAAATTGAATTATTTGATTGCGGGATATATCCGATAATTTTTGCAAGTTCGGTTTCTTTCATTGAATAAATATTCTTATTTTTCAGTAATATCTTGCCGCTTTTCAGTTTAAGTAGGCTGTTCATACATTTGATTAAAGTTGATTTTCCGGTTCCGTTAGGTCCTAATATGCATAAAACGTCTCCTTTCTCGACAGAGAGGTTTACATTTTTGAAGACGCTTTTCTTTCCATTGTAAGAGAATTCTGCATTTTCAATGTCCATAATTTTGCTCATGACCATCCCTCGTAGCCTTTTTGGAGTAAGTATATGAAAACGGGTGCTCCTATGATGGCTGTTAGTATTCCCAAAGGAGTTTCGATGGATGTGGCTGTTCTGCATACATCATCAACCAGCAGAAGGAAAGTAGCCCCCAACGAAATGCACGCAGGCAAAAGCTTTCTATGATCCGGCCCCACGATCATCCTGGCTGCATGAGGTACTACAAGGCCCACCCAGCCAATGATGCCACTTATGCTTACGGCGGAAGCTGTTAAGAGTGTACAGCAAAAAATCACCAGCAACCTCATTTTTTCCGTGTTTACACCCAGTGCACGTGCTTCGTCATCGCCCATTGAAAGAACGTTAATTCTCCATCCGATAAGCAATAATGCTGCAAATCCGATAAGAGTAGGCCCTATTATCATCAAGACACTATTACTGTTAACTGCAGAGAGACTGCCCATAAGCCAGTATACTATTTCTGGCAGTTTGCTATCAGGATCTGCAAGGTACTTGATACACGAAATGAAAGCAGAAAAGAGTGCTGCGATAGCTATCCCTCCCAGTACCATCACCAGAATATTATTACCCCTAAGTCTTTTGCTTAGAGAGTAAGTGAGGATAACTGCGACCAGGCCGAATAAAAAGGCTGTAGTCTGAATCATTACTGCGGAAAAACTGAACAAAATAGCTATTGCAGCTCCGAAACCTGCACCCGATGAAACACCCAGGATATCTGGAGAGACCAGTGGGTTCTGGAAAGTTCCCTGAAAAGAAGCACCTGAGATTGAGAGAGCCGCACCCACAATCATCGCAGCGATTATACGGGGCAGACGTATATCCCAAACTACCGTATAAACAGTTGAATCTAAATTTGCATTAATAGGTACAAAAACCGATACAATAGCCAGTATTACATCCGTAGGAGATACTGGATATCTGCCAATCATAAAAGATCCGAAGAACAAAAGTATTGGGAATGAAATCAAAATGGTTGTTAAAGATATATTTCTAATGGTTTCCCTGTTTATTCGCCTGTTCATTATTTTTTCCACACCAAACGTTTACAAATTATCCGTAGTTTCTTTAGAAGTATCTTTTTCAAGATCGCCTATTGATCTCAAACGGTAGCTAATTTAAGGCTTCAGCTACTGTTTTTCTATTCGACTGAGTAAATTTTACGTTGTATTTTAATTTCTCCTGTACTATTTGTTTCTCAATTTTAATTTCTTTAAAAGTTTCACAGGCGTTATGTCTAATTAAACATAACAAATTATATAATCAAAATACCAGTAATCTATTTCCTAGATAGTAATATAAATAACTTACTATCAGTTCGATTTCTTACTGTGCCTTTGAGCGAATAAAAAGAAGCTAATATAAACATCCTAGTTGAAAAGGTATGTTCTCTTTTAATTCTGTTGTTATCTCTTTTTTGTGATTGAGCCTCATAATTTCCTTTTTAGTTAATATATTTCGACTTAAAACTTGAAAAATCAGTTTGTAAATTAACTATATATACAAGGTAATAGGTAATTTATTTCTGTATTAGTTAGATATATTCTTTGTTATGGTAAAGCAAACATATATCATATGAACTGTAGGAATAAATGTAGTAACAGTATACACAGAAATAAATCGTAGGTTTTGGAATAGACTCAAAAACTATTAAAGGGCTATCAAGATGAGATCAACAAAAAAGCCACTAAGTTTGTTAATCATGTTGTGTCTGTTAATGACACTATCTATACTGCTTATAAGTGGATGTTCACAGAAAACAAGTGATGCTATGGAAACGGCATCAGCTCCCATGGTTGACATAACTGCAACAAATACGGAGCAGGAAACAACATTGTCGGATACTGCACTGTCAGATACCTGGGTAATTACCGATCTAGCAGGCAGAAAAATTACACTGCCTGCTGAGGTTACCAGAATTTCAGTGTTACATCCTATACCGTGTCAAATGGTATGGAGACTGGCACCGGAAAAACTTGTGAGTGTGGACAAGCAGTTTACTGAACGGCTAGAATTCATGTCAGATGATGAAAAAAAGAGGCTGCTGGCTCTTCCGATTAATGGAGAATTCCACAGTGGCATAAACACGGAAGATCTTTTAGCAGTCAGCCCTCAAGTAGTAATAACATTAACAAAGGATACGAAAATCGAATCCGAACAAAAAGAAGCTGGCATTCCATTCGTTGCTGCATCAAAAGATACGCTTGAAGAGATTGCAGATTCATGGAGGTTAATCGGTAAAATTGCTGGAAATGAAAAAGAAGGAAATGAGCTTGGAGATTACTGGGATGAAACCATCAAAAAAGTTACCGATCAAACATCGAAAATTAATGAAAGTGATAAGCTCAAAGTATATTATGCGCAATCAGATGTCACCAAGACGGTTGGGTCCAGAACCATTATGGCATCTATCATCGGTTTGGCTGGAGGCATAAGCTTCATGGAAGCAAATCCGCAAATGGAATCGGCTAATACAAGCGAAGAAATCCAGGTTTCACTGGAACAAATCTACAAGTGGAATCCAGACGTTATTATTACCAAAACAGCGAAAGGTCGTGATGAAATTCTCTCGAAAGAAGCCTGGAAAGATATTGCCGCCGTAAAGAATAAGCGTGTTTACGCATCTACAAAATACGAGATGCTTGACCGGACACAATCATTGATGGGACTTATGTGGACCTCAAAAGTGCTTTATCCGGATAAAGTGAAAATTGACCTGAATAAAGAGGTAAAAACATTTTATTCAAAAGTATATCTTGATAATAACGTGACGAATGATCAAATCAATCAGACAAATTAATCACAGTAGTAAGTCAACATATGAGTACTTCTAATATAATATCTAAAAAATTAAAAATAGCTTAGGTTTTCATTGATACATTTGATATAAACATTATAGGACTTACACAGTTGAACTGAAGAATCAACATCATCAGACTGTTAATGGTCTAAAACTTGATTTTAATCTACAGTCTTTGTCGTAATTGGTTTTGTTCCTCCAGTGCGCAAGTCCTATAATATTTATATAAAAATAAATAAATAGACTCAGTACCAAAATCCAGTGATGAATGTAAAATTCAAAATCACTGGATTTTGTAAGTGGTCACAATCCGTTTGATACGACATTGGGGTTGAAGTCTTTAGATATCGAATATTGATCTTGATGAAAACCGGATTCTTCTTTCGAATTCAGATTTTCAATCAAGAAATACAAAAATCACTGGATTTTGGAACAGAATCAATAAATAAATAGATAAATACAAAAATAATATTGAAGATTACAGGCTTAGAAACGGAGTGAACAGTAGGAAAATTCTGATATTTTCGTGTGAAAACTAATGCAGCATCAACAGTAGCTTTAACAGTAGAATGTTGTAACTAAGTTTTTATCCAGCAGTACATGATTGGCGCAGCACCAGTATAACTAACATGCAGAATTTATCTCAAATACGTAAAGCAAAAACCTGATTTGTTTTTAATCCAGGAAGGTGCATAATGTTAACTGTTGAAACAAGCGGACTTAAAGGAATAACGAGCTTTACCACATATGACGGTGGCGAACTGAAGGACTGTAAGCTTAAAGAATATAATTTGATTCACACAAAATACGGAGATCTTGTTCCGCAATACGGTGGTCCGGGGTTTAGAAAAAAGCAATTAGCAGCTTCGTCTTTTTATAAAAGTGGTAAAATTAAAAGCATTTCTTTAGAACAGCAGACTGAAATAAGCACACCAATAGGAATACTTCCGGCTGAACTGGTTACTTTTTTTGAAGACGGATCGATCAATAGTTTATTCCCTTTAAACGGTCAGATCAGCGGTTTCTGGTCGGAAGAAGAAGAAGGCAAACTTGCACAAAAACTCCATTTTTCATTCCCGTTTGGGGACTTTTGTGCAAAGATAATAGGTCTGCGATTTTATCCGGACGGAAGAGTCAGAAGCCTGATTTTGTGGCCGAATGAACGAATCATAATTGACACACCTGCAGGAAAAATGCCAGTTCGAATAGGGTTTAAGCTTTTTGAAGATGGGAGCATAGAATCTGTAGAACCTGCAGAGCCATTCCTGATTAAAACTCCTATTGGTTCGATAAATGCGTATGATACGGACGCACTTGGCATTGATGCAGACAAAAACTCCGTGCGTTTTGACGAAAAAGGTAAATTAACTTCTCTTTGCACTTTCGACATCATCACAGTCAGAAAGAAAAGCGGAGAAAAAGAAATAATTTTTCCAACTTTAAGGCAGGGTCTGACAACTGAATTTGAAACTGTGCCTATTAAGGTGATCTTTGACGATGGTACTGTAAGCATTGGTAATGATACCAAAGTCTTCTACAAGATAGCTGAGTGCACATTCCTTATCATGCGTGGCAACTATATGAAAACAAAATCATGCGATAACTGTTCTGGTTGTAATAGTTGTATTTAGAGCTATTACAGCTATCCGAAACAAGTATTAGCATGTTGCGTATCTTCGGGAGCTGAACAATTGATAGGCTATAAGCAAGCTGAAAAATACTCAAGGCTCCACATACCACACCATATAACCCGTTATTTCAAATCTCGCGGCTGCTTATGCTTAGGCACAACTGGCAGTTCTGTAGTAGTTATCAAAATTGGGCTTTCTATATCTTTTTCCCTCTCAATCACTAATTCTTTTCCTTTCTTAGTGAGGGCAAATAGTGGAATTGCAGCTGCTACTTGAACTATGGGTTTTGCAAGCTCCCTTATATACTTAGAAGCGCAACTGGTCACTAGGTCTGAATTTTCCAGAAGACCTTGAGCTTCTTCCTTGCTGACACCTGTAACATGTACCGCAATTATTATAAGATCAAGCCCAAGTTTAGCCTCGAGTTCTCTCAGATTTTTTGCAGTTTTTGAATCAGCAGTGGTTACTGCAACCTTTTTGTAATCAAGTTCTTCAGCTTTCTTTACTCCTTCTATAGGGTCTATTGATGCAGTTTTAGTATCAAGCACAACCCCACCGAGTTTTTGAATTTCATTTATAACATCCTCAATGGGTTGATAATCCATTTTTATCCGATTGATGTTTTAAAACACCTGAATGTTAGCATTTCC
>NZ_LMVP01000079.1 GCF_002287235.1 Methanosarcina spelaei | reverse complement strand
TTGATGATCAGTATAAAAAGAGAGCTGAATGTGAAAAGATACATGGACATATTAAGGGTACAGTAAAATTCGATATTAGAAGAGTAAGAAATCAGAGTAGAAAACTCTACTCTCTATTGAGTTTCATAGCATATCAACTGATGGTGTTGACAGAATTGCAAAATAAAGTTGAAAGCAAAAATTCATTTGGGAGATACTTTTAAAGAAGTGGATATCAAATTAGATTAGAGATTTTAAAAGCTAATTTGAGATCCTATCATACAATTTCAATTAAAAAAGTTATTCTTAAATACTCTAAGACTATAATTTAAAATATGTTTTTGAATACCGTATGTTTTTTTATCTATTGGACCTAATTATGTTATCTACATTTATTGGTGATTTCGGTGAATCCAAAAGAAATCAAATTTGATGAAGTGAAAGAAAAATGGAATTTTTACAAGTTGTCTGACGGTGCAACTCTTAAATTAAAAATAGTCTTAGTGAAGGTCATTAAAGAGGGACAGGATTCACGAGGAAATACATCATTGGGTTTTCAGGTGACTAATGTCGTAGGAGTAACGCCTACCGATGATATGATTGGGAGTACATCATTAGGTAAGGATGAATATGTAGAAGTAACAAGTTCTGACGAAGACTGGAACGAGTACAACTTAGAAAAAGATGTCACTTTGATGATAAAACCCTTCATTTCACAGGTTATTAGAACAGGCGAATTTGATTCAAAAAAAATACCTATATATGTGGTACAAGCCCAGCCTTTAATAAAACATAAATTAAAATCTCGGTAAGGACGGTGGATTTCATTACTTGCATAGAGTTTAATAGTTCTGGAGTGGAGTTGATTAATTCAAGTCAGATAAATTCCGTATTCCTTACTGCTATACAAACAGTGGACAATGTAATTAACATTTATTCAAACAAAATGATTAAAACAATGTCTAAACCCTATCTTGCTTGGATAGAAGAATATGAAAGTTCAACGGCTAATGAATATTACGATAACTCTATACTTAATAATATTATTTTTGACTCAAAGATAAGCCAATTAGATAACGAATCTTTTGATATTTTATTAGACGAAATTTTGTCAGAAATTTTTTCTCAATTAGAAAAATTTGGGAAAATTGACAATATTAAAATAAACGCTTGTCTCATTAAAGACAAAGAGTACCCAGACTGGGAAGAGTTTGTAATCTCTATAAAATTACCCTTAACGATTATTAATTATGATAAATATTTTGATTTATGGAGAAAGATTGGTGAAAGTGTAAAGGAAAGGATAGATTCAACCGAGGTTCGGGATGAAGACATCCTTGAGAAATATGGAAACCCAATAATTCTCTTGGAAGACCCAGAAAAAATAGATGGTTTTGTTGATTAAAATGCCTTTTGATCCATGCAATTTTTTAAATTTATCTCGTCAATTGGTAGATGATAGCAGTTATCATGATGAATCTAAATATAGAACATCTGTTAGTAGAGCTTATTATTCGGCGTTTTTAGTTTCTAGAACATACTTGGAATCCAAAAATTATACTTTAAGTCCTAGTGGGAAGGCGCATAAAGAAGTAATTAACTACATGGCAGGGATCAATGTTTTAGTACGTAATATGTTATATAAATTAAGACAAAACAGAACTACCGCTGATTATTTTTTACACATTGAAGTAAAGAAGGGACATGTTAACAATTCTCTCATATGTGCAGAAAAAGTTATAGAAGAAGTTAGTAACATGTAATGGACGATTTTTAAAAATGTAAAATGATTAAATTAAATCGTTTTTGCATTCACACTTGCATTTTGTATCACCATAATCCACTCATTCTCTCTTTTAACTCAATCCCACGAGCTTCGGTCGGTGTTTTTCACCGTTAAGTTCTCCACTGGAGGAATTCTTTTTCCAGCCCCACTCTATCCCGCCCCGGCATGCGCCCAAAAAAGTGAAGAAGCAGCCGTTTAATACTGGCGAGCGAAGCGGGTCCGAAGGACCGCCAGCTTTAAACCGGCCTCGACTAAGCTGTAAGGGCCGGGGCGGGCAAAGGATGATAGTGACCACTTACTACCGACCATCATGCCGGTCACACTGAAAAATCACAAACATGTGCCTTGAGCAACGTCTATTGATGTTGGTTTTCAATAACAGTGTAAACTCGTGATAACTAAAACGGATGGCTGTTTTCAAGTCGCCCGATAATATTTTTCAAAAAAACATAAATGGATCGTTTGATGATTGTTTTTTGCGACGTTAACTTTATAAACTGTTGGCTCACACATCAGGAGACCGTTTTAAGTACCTCGATGCCAATTTCCAAAAAATGGATTCACCCGACACATTCCGTGATTTCACCGCCGCTCAGTTCACGCACTAAGGCATCGATGTCATCCGCACTGTAAAATGCATCGCCATAGCTAGGTATTTCCGGAAAATTATTCTGGGAAACTCGACTCACTTGGATATACACGCCACTCATGCAGGTGTTCATGCACCTGGTTTCTGAAAATCACCACGTCAACACGATTCGAAACGTTCAATTGTTTCCACATTTTCTGTTCAGTCCCAGCGTCATCACATGATCCAAGTGTCCGATCTATCACGGACTTTTTCAAGCATATAACCCAGCTCGGAGACAATGGCGATTTATCCGGGTTCCGGAGTTGAAAACTGACTCGGGCTGCACTCGGTGAATCCGTGAAGCTTCCATTCATGGCTTAAAATGTCGTAGGCGAATCCAGTCTCCTTGCAGATTTCACGAAGATAATGAAAGAATTCAAAAAGAATAGTGAAGAAAGTTCCTTACGAATCAACTGGGAAGAGTCGTTCAGGGACTTTTCGGTTTATTGTCGAAGTCGTCCAGACGTGTCTGTTTCCGTATGCAGTTTTCTCCAGGGATTTCCACAGGATACTCGCCTGTGAGGCAGCCAAGGCACATGTCACTCCTATCGCATTCAAGAGCCCTCATAAGTCCTTCAATACTCAGATATCCGAGGGAATCCGCATTAATAAGGCTTTCAACCTCTTTTACGGTTTTATAAGAAGCAATAAGTTCCTGCCGGGTAGCCATATCTATACCCAGATAGCAGGGAGCGATAATTGCAGGGCTTCCTACCCTTGAATGAATTTCTGACGCACCTGCCCTGCGGATCATATCTATAATCCGCCTTGAGGTTGTACCCCTGACAATGCTGTCGTCAACCAGAACCACACGTTTGCCTTTGACATTATCCTGGATAGCATTCATTTTAAGTCGGACTGCGGTTTCGCGCAGCTCCTGGCCAGGCAGGATAAATGTACGCCCTATATAACGGTTCTTCATCAAGCCTTCGAGGTATTTAGTGCCTGATTCCCTGGCATAGCCAATTGCCGAAGTAATCCCGGAGTCCGGGACAGGAGAAACAACGTCAGCCTCTATCGGATGCTCTCTTGCAAGCTCCCTTCCGATATTTTCCCGCACTTTGTAGACCAGTTTTCCGTCAATAATAGAATCGGGTCTTGCAAAATAAATGAACTCAAAGACACAGTGCGCAGGATGAGGCTCGTTTCCTATCTGATAGCTCTCAAAGCCGTCTCCCGTAAAAACTATTACCTCACCTGGCCGTACATCCCTGATAAGGGTGCCATTAAGGGTATCAAGGGCTACGCTTTCCGAGAAGACTGCATATCCACAATCGACTTTCCCGAAACATAGCGGTTTAAGACCAAGAGGGTCCCGCACAGCGTATATAGCGCCGTCGATATGGATAACAAGAGAATAGGAACCAACAAGCTTGCGCATGACATTCCGGATTGATTCTATAGGGTCGTGTCTTATCAATTCTTTTACAAGAAGGTGACCAATAACTTCGGTATCGGAATCACTGATAAAGATACGGCCTTCGCACTCCAGTTCGTCCTTGAGCGTTCTGGCATTAACAAGGTTCCCGTTATGGGCAATTGCAACTGCGCCTCCTTTGAAATTCAGGATAAAGGGCTGGCAGTTTTCGATTTTTGATCCTCCGGTAGTTGAGTAACGGACATGCCCTACTCCTACATTTCCGATCAGGTGCCCCAGAGAATCTTTGTTATACACATCAGGGACAAGACCCATGCCTTTAATGGAATGAGAGGATGTACCATCATATACCATTATGCCAGTGGATTCCTGTCCTCTGTGCTGGAGGGCATACAAGGCGTAATATAGCTTGAATGCGACAGTATTGGATTGTGGCCTGTCGCCTGGTAGAATTATGCCTGCAACGCCACATTCTTCTTTCAATTTTGACCTCCGATAAAGGTAAAAAATAGAGAAAGTGGATCAGACAGGTTTAATACTTGCACTTTGCCTGCCACTTGTAAGCTCTCATACGAGATGTTTTTCCAAAACCACATGAAGTACACTGTTTTGTATGCACGTTAAAAGAAACACTTCCACAGCGCCTGCATTTAGCATGTGTGCGTTTCTGCCTTTTTCCCATTGATGCCGTACCTTTACTCATTCTAAATCTCCTGATAAAATTAATTTGTTAGAGCAGTATTCGATAATCTGAAGCGATTCTGTTCATCTGAATTTAGTCTCTGTAGCCAGTAACAATAAGTCCTGGAGCTCACCGAGATTTAACGATAATAGATGAAGTGCTTGATATAGATTACGGAGATACGTATACCACGTTGTCACCGCGAATAACGACACTGCTAAACTTACTTACAACTTCTCCGTCTCTTAGTTCTTCAGCATTGTCAAGCACGAGGTTCATGTGAATATCGTATCCTTTCAGTTCGCCTCTAAACTCGCGTGCGCCTTTCAATCTAACGATTACAGGTGTATCCAGTGCGTTGTTCAAAATATCCAGAGGTCGGTTTGCCATCCTTACAGTCCCCTTAAAACATTATAAATCAAGTCATTATCTATATCAATATAAATAGTTAATCCAGATTTAAATTGATCGCCGCGTCTTAAATTCGATTATTTGAATCAAAGTCGCAAATACACTATATAAATGTATCGAAGCAATATGTCATTTTTAAGTTACCATATAAAAAACCTGGTATCAAGCAGAAAAAAACCTGATATTGAGCAGAAAAAATCTGATATTGAGCAGAAAAAATCTGAGATCAAGCAGAAAAAATCTGAGATCAATAAAATTTCCTTCAAGAATTCCCTGATAAAAGCGAAATATGAACTAGAACTTCTTAAGACAGGAAAACCCCTCCAGGAGGAAATTATAGCTTAAAATTGTCGAATTTAAACCATCTGGAAGATTTGTATAAAAAATTTCCTCAGGACATTACAGAATCTTCCTGGAAGGCACAATATTAAAATAACTAAACTTATTGCCTAAACTCATTGCCAGAAGAAAAAGTTCCTGGAATAATAGGGAAACGAATAAGAAAAGAGAGAAATCCATGACCGAAAAACCCTTAAAAGTAAAAACTCCGATCGTTCTGACTATTGCAGGCTCGGACTCAGGAGGAGGAGCCGGGATTGCTGCGGATCTGAAGACTTTTGCCGCTCTTGGAGTGCACGGGACCTGCGCTATTACATCGGTTACAGCACAGAATACTACCGGAGTGTTGAAAACCTTTGACCTCACCCCTGAAACCGTAGCCAGTCAGATTGAAGCGGTCTGCACAGATATGGAAGTCAGGTGGGCAAAAAGCGGTATGCTTGCCTCATCGGAGATCGTAAGGGAAGTTGCAAAAGAAGTCAGGAAACATGAGCTTTCCCTTGTGCTGGACCCCGTTATAGCTGCTGAAGCAGGAGGGAACCTGCTGCGAAAAGAAGCTCTCTCTATCCTTGCTGAAGAACTGCTGCCCTTCTGTAAAGTTACGACACCCAACGCATCCGAAGCAGGTGCACTCACTGGCATGACTGTCAAAACACCTGAAGACGCAAAAGTTGCAGCCAGGAAAATTGCAGACCTGGGTGTTGAAGCTGTCATTGTTACAGGAGGGCATCTGGATGCTACTGACCTGATTTATGAAGCCGATTCTGAGACTTTTACCCGTGTTCCAGGCACTTTTGTTAAAGGAGGAACACACGGCACTGGTTGCACTTACTCTGCGGCAGTGACTGCCTTCTTAGCCTCAGGAGAGGACCTGGAGGAAGCTGCAAGGAAAGCAAAGAAATTCGTTGAACAGGCAATCCTCAGGAGTCGCCCTGCAGGCAGGGGAGTAAGTCCTGTAAACCAGCTTGGGGCAGTTCTGGAGGAAAAAGAACGCTATCTGGTTTTAAGAGAATTAAAAGACGCAGTCTCGATTCTTGAAGGCAGCCCTGATTTTTCAAAACTCATTCCCGAAGTAGGCTGTAACATCGGAATGGCTATTCCCGAGGCTGACAACTACGAAGACATTGCAGCCATTGAAGGCAGGATAGTAAGGCACAGAGGACGGACAGTTCCTGTAGGCTGTGTGGATTTTGGAGCCAGCCGACATGTAGCAAGGATCATTCTCTCGTCCCTTCGATATAATCCTGAAATAAGGGCAGCAATTAATGTAAAGTACTCCATGGAGTTACTTGCAGCCTGTAGAGAAATGAAACTTGGAATTTCCTCTTTTGACAGGGCTGAAGAACCGGAAAACACCAGTACTACGGACTGGGGTACAGCCGAAGCAATCAAAAAGTACGGAAGCGTGCCGACAGTCATCTATGATAAAGGTGGTGGATCAGGAAAAGAACCAATGATACGCTTGCTCGGGAGATGTGCCACTGAAGTGGCAAAACTTGCTGTGGAGCTTGCAGAAAAGATACAGTAAATCCGGTAAGAAAAAACTTGCTGTGGAGCTTGCAGAAAAGATACTGTAAAAATCGGTTAGGAATCAAGAATTTAAGGTATTGCCAAGTCATTCTAAATCATCGAAATTCTTAAAATCAAACTTTTCTCAGAATTAAGCTATTTTATGGGGATCGAGTTTTAGGTTTGACGTTTTTACTTTTTGACTTCTGTTTCGTAGCAGTATTCTGTTTCGTAGCAGTATTCTTTTTTCATTTTTGTTACAGGTAATTTTCTTTACTTAAGTCTATTTCGAATACTTTTCCTTTTTTCAGCTTTTATTTTTGGCGTTTATCCTTTTTCATGCCTTATTTTTGCTTAGTAGCTTTCCTTTAAACACTTCACTCTATAAGGAAGTACATAAATGGAATGTAAATACCTTAACTGTAAAATAAATAACACTTATATACGTCGAAGTACGAATCTGTGCATAAACGAATGACGGAGAAAACCTATGGAACAGACCAAGATTATCCTTGATGAAAACGAAATGCCTAAGCAGTGGTATAATGTCCTTTCAGACTTATCTTCTCCTATCGAGCCACCTCTCGACCCCAGAACCTGGGAACCTATAAGCCCTGAAGCTCTTGAACCTATTTTCCCCAAAAGCCTTATCAAGCAAGAAATGAGCAGTGAGAGGTTTATTGATATTCCCGATGAGATACTTGAAATTTACAGGCTATGGAGGCCCAGCCCACTTTACAGGGCTCACAGGCTGGAAAAGCTTCTCAAAACTCCTGCAAAAATATACTATAAAAACGAAGGGGTAAGCCCTGCAGGCAGCCATAAGACAAATACCTCAATTGCCCAGGCCTATTATAACATGAAAGAAGGAACCGAAAGGATCACAACCGAAACCGGTGCAGGGCAGTGGGGAAGTGCATTGTCTCTTGCCTGCAACTACTTTGATCTCGAATGTAAAGTCTATATGGTCCGTTCCAGTTATTACCAGAAACCTTATCGGAAATCTATGATGACAATCTGGGGAGGAAATGTTGTGCCCTCTCCAAGTGAAGACACCGAATTCGGGAGAAAGACCCTGAAAGAACAGCCAGAAACACCGGGAAGCCTGGGAATGGCAATCAGTGAAGCAGTTGAAGATGCAATCGCACACGATAGCACGAAATACTCCCTTGGAAGTGTCCTCAACCATGTTATGCTCCATCAGACAGTAATCGGGACCGAATGCAAGAAACAGCTTGAGAAGGTTGACACTTATCCTGACATAGTTATAGGCTGCTGCGGAGGAGGAAGTAACCTTGCAGGAGTATCCCTTGAGTTTATTAAAGACAGGCTTGAAGGAAAGCGTAATCCGAGAGTAATCGCAGTTGAGCCCTCGGCCTGTCCGTCCCTGACTGAAGGAGAATACAGATACGACTTTGGGGACACAGCCGAAATGACCCCGCTTCTAAAAATGTATACTCTGGACCACAAGTATGTGCCTCCTGCCATCCATGCAGGCGGGCTACGCTATCACGGGGCATCCCCAATTATAAGTAAACTCTGTGCTGAAGGGCTTATTGAAGCTGTTTCATATGATCAGTACCCGGTATTTGATGCTGCGGTTCAATTCGCACGGACCGAGGGTATAGTCCCTGCTCCGGAATCTTCTCACGCTATCCGCTGCGCAATCGATGAAGCTCTCAAATGCAAACAAACCGGAGAAGAAAAAACAATCCTTTTCAACCTCAGCGGACACGGGCATTTCGACATGAGTTCCTATGACAAGTATTTCAACAAGGAACTTGTCTGAAACAATTGAAAGAATATAAGTAAGGATAAGACTCAGCAGGATGCCTTTAGGCATCCTGACAATTAGCAAATTCACGTCGCTCAAGCAACTGCTACATAAAAAGACATTACAAAAGCTGTATCTGTACAGATATAACCAGTAGAGTAAAAAGTGCTCTATGAAACATTAAATTACCCAAAAGACTCCAGGATGGTTGGGCCTCAAGGATAGTTTCAATAGTTGGGAAATTAATAGTTGGGAAATTAATAGTTAGGAAATTAATAGTTAGGAAATTAATAGTTAGGAAATTAATAGTTAGGAAATTAATAGTCGGGATAGAGATTAGATTTGCTTACATAAGTATATATAATAGAGGCTTTTCTTAATAAGTCTTATTTTCAAGGAAAACTAACCCACATTTTAAATTTTTTCGTTTTTGATTATATATAATCAAATTTGAGAATAGGTTATTTGAGCCTGAATTTAAACTCGTCCTCTTGAGCGCAACCGTTGATCCGCAACCGTTCGCCGGTTGATCACGCCGATAGGGTTTGGGGATAAGGTTCTCAAGTTCAAACACAACCGTTGCGCCGGTTGATCACGCCGATAGGGTTAGAGGATAAATTTTTCAAATCTAAACGTTATCAGGGGTTTTCAGTCAAGCCTTTTGAAAAAAGGGTTGTGATCACGCTATAGGTTTGGGGATAAGTTTTTTCAAACTCAAACGTTATCAGAGGTTTTCGATCAAACCTTTTTTGAAAAAGTTTGCGCTCAAGCCTTTTCAAAAAAAGTTTGCGCTCAAGCCTTCTTTGAAAAGGCTTGCAAGCAAGTCTTTTTGAAAAGAAGTACAGTTAAATTTAGATATAAAAGACCTGCAGGACACGGACAGAGATCAGATCTTATTCCAAATTTTTTTTGTTTAGAACGTAAGAAATCATTTCAGGACTAAGTTTGCTTTCATGTGCTATTTTCTCTGCAATTTTTTCATCGGAAATACCCTCAGCTTTCATGTTTCTTATTTTTGAAATTATTGAATCAGGAACAGTATAATACTCATGAATGTCTTTTCTATGTCCCCATACATCTCCTTCCACAAGCTGAACCTTTTGCATTTCCAAAAACATCTCTATGGCTCTTGAAACTGTTTTTCTGTATGATTTTGGAAGCTGAATTGTCTCCAGTTTCGGACAGGTCTCAACAAGCAGGAAAATGTCTTTATTTGATGGCCTGAATGCAAAGTGAACGACTTTTTCATTTGGATTCAGTGACAGAATTTCATTTCTTGAACTGATGACTCTTATTTTCATTATAGATCCCCCGACCCAAAACTTAATTAAAGAATCAATAAAATAAGTTACACTACTTTATTTAAATAATCTTCTGTGTATACTCATCTATTTTGTCCTGTTTAATTGAGAGTATTTAAAAATGGGTATGTATGGGAAGCAGGAAAAAAAGAACTAAGAAAACAAAGAATTTTCATATCTTAAACATATGTAAATTAATTGCCGTGTTCTTAATAAATATAATAATTATGTTATTATGGATATAATAAAAATGGTAAATAATACAGAAGAGATTGGAATAAAAAAACCAAGTTAAGATGTTATTAATATTGTGTACAGAGTACAGAGAAACTTCAGGAAAAACTGAAACGAATAGAAGAACAAAAAGTCCCATAAGCTGAGACGGAAACAAGGCATGAGAAATTAAGTAACAGATAAGATGCAGTATAGATGAAGTATAGGTTCATAAGATGTAGTATAGGTTCTTGATCTGCCTTCAAACAAAAATGAAGTATATATTCTCCAAACTGCAAAATATAAGAACAATTTGAGAAAAGTATAGATTAGATGGAAGTTCCAGTCCGGAATTCCATCCTGAAAAGAAGGGTTAAAACTTTAAAAGCTTTAGAAAACGAAAGAATTAACCGATTAATCCACAATTCTTTTGCTCAGAATATAAAGGATCATATCCGAATTTAATTTACTTTCCCTCGAAAGCTTTTCAGCGATAACCTCATTGGTAAACCGGTCGGCTTTTAATTCCTGAATTTTCTCAAGAACGTTCTGAGATACATTATAATATTCGTTTATGTCTTTTCTGTGTCCCCATACATCTCCTTCCAGAAGATTTATCTTCTGCATCTCCAGGAACATTTCAATTGACTTGGAAACTGTCCTTCTGTAAGATTTAGGAAGCTGTATAGCTTCAATTTTCGGGCATGTTTCTGCAAGCATGAATACGTCCTTATTAGATGGTCTGAAAGCAAGGTGGATAACCTTTTCATTCGGATTCAGGGTAGGAATTTCCTCCCGTGAACTAACTACTCTTATCTTCATACTATCCCCACTCCTTATTTAACAATTAGATTTTCATTTATTTAAAAATCAAATTTTGTTTACGCATTTACATTTTAAATACATATCGATTAGCTAATATATTATTTAGAGGGTTTATACCCAAAACGAGTTCTTATAGCATCAGCATGTGCCTGTAGACCCTCTTCCTCGGCTAATGCGATTACAGTTTCTTTCAGACTTTCAAGCCCACTCTTGCTGATTCTCTGAATACTTGAGTATTTAATAAAATGGTTTATATTCAGACCTGAGTAAACTCTGGCGTATCCGGATGTAGGAAGCACGTGATTTGTCCCTGAGGCATAATCCCCAACAGGAACAGGAGAATAGTTTCCTATAAAAATCGATCCTGCATTTTTAATCCTGTCAAGTACGAAGTCAGGATCCGATACCATTATCTCAAGGTGTTCGGGAGCAAACTTATTGCTAAACCCAATACATTGTTCCAGGGAATCTGCAATAATAATTGCGGCATTCTTAAGAGAAGCCTTTACAATGCTGCTTCTTGCAGTCTTTTCTGCCTGAACCAGAACCTCTTTGTTTACAGCTTCCGCAAGCGTATCCGAACTTGTGATGAGTATCGAGAGTGAATTTGGATCATGTTCGGCCTGTGCAATAATGTCCGAAGCTGCCATAACGGCATCTGCCGATTCATCTGCAATAATAAGTACCTCGCTTGGGCCTGCCGGAAAATCGATTTCCGCAACGTCCCTGATCTGCATTTTAGCAGATGTGACAAAAACATTTCCAGGCCCTACGATTTTATCCACCTTAGGAACCGTTTCAGTCCCATAAGCCATTGCCCCTATAGCCTGCGCGCCTCCGAGTTTGAAAACTTTATCCGCTCCAGCAACCTTTGAGGCAGCAAGTGTAAGCGGGTGCACGGAACCGTCAGGTCTTGGAGGTGTACAGACTATAACCTGCTCCACACCTGCAACCCTGGCAGGGATTACAGTCATGAGCACAGTTGAAGGATAGGAAGCACGCCCTCCTGGAGCATACGCACCTACACTTTCCAGAGGTGTTGCCTTTTGACCCAGCACGACCCCTGGTTTGAGTTCCATAAACCAGATAGCTTCCGGAAGCTGAGCTTCATGGAAAGCCCTAATGTTTGCAGCTGCGGATTTGAGGTGATCCAGAAGTTCGGGACTTATGCTGGAAAGAGCCTGTTGAAGTTCCTCCTCACTCACCTCAAAGTTTGCAAGTTCAACTTTATCGAATTTAGCCGTATATTCCCTGAGCGCGGCGTCTCCTTTAGTACGCACATCCGAAAGCACAGCTGAAACAGTTTTCGCTACATCCTCAAGCCCGGACCCCCGGGAAAGCAATTTCTGCATTTCAGCTTCCGAAACATCAGACAACTTTTTGAATAACATCATAACCATCTCTAAACGAACCTGACAGGACCTTATACAGGTTGAAACTGAACTTGATATAAGTGCTAATCAAACCCGATATAAAACGAGTCTACTACAAATTGATAGTCGGTAATCTGACAACTGAATAAAGGATAATTGGTTAATCTGACAACTGAACAACCAGAACTGGTTGATCTGAGAAAGAATAACCAGATAATTGGTTAATCTGAGAACCAGTAACCAGATAATTAGTTAATCTGATAATTCAATCCCGTTATTTACTACTGGATAACCAGATAATCGGTTAACCTGATAATTCAATCCCGTTATTTACTACTGGATAACCAGATAATCGGTTAACCTGATAATCCAATTCCATTAAATCTCTACCCTCATTTAATATTTTATCCCTTATTGGATCGGCCAACAGAGAATAAAATTGTTAAGCAGACCAAAACTATCAAAATATATAAGAGATGAAAAAAGCAAATTCAATAATCATTAATTGTCTTTTGCCCTGAAGAAGGACTTTTCTCAGGATGTTCAGACTCAACAATTTGAGGGACTACATCCCTGCCCTCAATCTGCCTAAAAATCCGGTCTGCAATTTTCGGTCCGAGAAGAGCTGCTACTTTCTCAAGGTCAGCTCCTGCAAGCTCTGCTGAGGAACTGAAGCCTGCCTCATAAAGTCTTCTTGCTCTCACGCGCCCTATACCTCTTATATCGAGCAGATCCATAAGTTCGGGGGCTGCTCCGTAATGAATCCTTTTTTCAAGTTCTGTGGCTTCTTTTGCACCTTTCAGGTCAAGGAGCCCTGCAAGCTGAGCGGTAACGTGCATTATCCATTCCGCAATATCCGCAATTGCATGAATATCACCTTCTCCGGTACCGAACTTCAAGCAAATCTCATTTTCAGACTTTTCACGGATCCAGTCAAGCAGAAGGAGAGAAGTTTTGACTTCTCCCAGGAACCATTCGTATTCTGTAGCGTCGAAAGGACTTGGCACCTTTACAAACTCGCTTGCATGAGCCATTACATAATCATTGATATCCTGATAATCATGGTTCCGCATGTATAGAAGGCGCATGTCAGGTGTGCTGCACACCAGATGAAGTAGGGTAAGCTCACTCAGGCTCTTTGCCTCTTTCAGGCCCTTTGCAATGCGAGCAGCTGAAAGAGGGTCGATATAGAGCCTTGAAACAAGTCTTCCGAAGCTTGTAGGAATAAGGGCATCGGTTTTCTCAAGCATCCCTTCCTGACGCAAAAAGTTAAGGCATTCGTTCACAACCGTAGAAAGCCCGAAGTTCGAGTACTGGAAAGCGAAAAATGTTGCCTCCAGAAAGTCAATTAGTTCATCATATGTCCTCGCAAAACCGTTGGAGATTGTAGAGAGCACATGGGTCCTGAGAGCATTTTCGGTTCCGAGTTTGGACCAGATATCTTCGGCTTCGGCCTTTATATAGTTCTCAAAAAGGAAAACAAACTCATTATATGATTTTGCAACGAGTACAGCCTCTCCGTATGGATCAAGCCTTGGCCGGCCTGCCCTGCCTGCCATCTGTTTATACTCGAGCACAGGGATAGGCTGCATTCCGTCTTCAGAAGAATAACGCCGATAACTTCGTATAATTACACGTCGTGCAGGCAGGTTGAGTCCGGCTGCTAGGGTAGGCGTGCTTGAAATTAATTTGATCTTTCCAGCCCTGAAACCATCCTCCACAATTTCCCTTAAAGGTGTGGTAAGACCCGCATGATGAAAAGCTGTCCCTGAACGGACACAGGCGGCAAGGCTCGTTGAAGTATCAGTTTCACTGATTTCGAGGATTTCATCTGCAGTTTCTGCAAGGACTTTCCTGCTTTCTGCTGAAAGCGTCTTTTTAACAGTTGAAGCCGCCTTTTTTGCAAAAGCCATACAGTTTTTTCTACTGCTTTCGAAAACCAGGCACTGACCATCTTTTTTGAGGGTATCCAGCACAAGGTTCACGGCTTCATCTTTTGTGGACTGCTCAATACGTTTTTCCCTGTCTTCGCAATAGAAAGCCCCATTAAAGAATACCCCCTCGAGAAGCTCAGTAGGCCTCCATTCACTTACTACAAGCTCGGCTTCCAGCCAGGATGCGAGTTCATCGGCATTCCCGACAGTTGCAGACAGCGCCAGAATCTGGCAGGAAGGATTCATTTTCCGAAGCTTTGCAAGAGTGACCTCAAGCGTTGGGCCCCTATCCGGTGAGTCTATGAGGTGCACCTCATCTGCCACAACAACCGAAATTTCCTGCATCCAGGCAGTCTCGTTTCTGAGCAGTGAATCGGTTTTCTCGGAGGTTGCCACAATAATGTCGTTTACTCCGAGTCCTTCATCCCGCAAGTCATAGTCACCTGTAGATATCCCGATTCGAATTCCAAGTTCCGAAAACTCCCTAAACCGCTTGAACTTTTCGGAAGCAAGAGCTCTAAGAGGCACGATATAGAGTGCCTTTCCTCCTGCTAAGATAGACTTCAACATTGCAAGTTCGGCAAGGAGAGTCTTCCCTGAAGCCGTTGGGATTGCAGCAAGCAGGTTTCTTCCTTCAAGCAGCCCTTTTTTCACTGCTTCGGCTTGAGGGGGATAAAGTTCCAGAATCCCGGAATCGAGATAAAACCGTTTTACTTCATCGGGCAGATCGAGACTTTCTATCTTCATTGAAAATCAGAAACTCACACATTAGATAAAAAACTATTTTGGAATTGAATGCCAGTATCGAAAAAGGTAGTATATGCAGAGACCTCTTCAAAAGGTTCTGCAAAAAACCTGATTCCCTATTAAGGGAACCTGATTTTTGACATTTTTCCAATTTTTAAGATCTTTTGAATATACCTTGTTCAGCATCACTTATTAAAGTAACCAATGCGAGTTTAATCACCTGCTGAGTAATAGTAATTTCCACTGTCTTTTTGTTCCCTGTCAAGCCGTGAGCCCAAATTATTCACACGTGGACGCCTTGTTTCCTCATCTCTTCGGAAGGTTATGCCCAGGTTTTTCAGGAATCTGTTCATACCGTTTTCCATGCTAAATGGGCCATGCGCCTCACCGTATGCCGAAGGTTTACCTTCAAAAACCATGAGTCGTTGACTCAACATATCTATCATGTAGATATCATGGTCTACAACAAGAGCTGTCTTCTTGTTGTTTTCGGCAAAGCGATTGAGGACTTTCGTGACCATAGAACGCTGTTCCACGTCCAGATGGGCACTGGGTTCGTCCAGAATATAGAGGTCGGCTTCCTGGGAAAGGCAAGCTGCAATCGCAACTCTTTGCAGTTCTCCGCCACTTAGATCCGTAAGCAGGCTGTCATAGATCTTATCAAGCTGGAGTGGATTTGAAATTTCTACCTCGTAGTAGCTGGTTCCAAAGTGTTTAGAGATCCCACGCAGGAAGTCCTGTACGCGCACAGGGATATCGGCTTTAATATACTGAGGCTTGTAAGAGATTTTTACATCTATGCCTGGATCGCCCTCATCAGGTTTAATTTCCCCTGCAAGCACTTTTACGAAGGTTGACTTTCCTATCCCGTTAGGGCCTACTACTCCCAACACCTCGCCTTCACGAAGACTCCCACCTGTAGCTTTGAGGGAGAAGCCATCTCCAAATTTCTTTGAAAAACCATTAAAGTTAACCATAGACCTTAACTGGTAGTCTTCCCTTGGAGGATGGACTTCAAACTTGATGGCTTCAGGTCGTATTCTTATATTTTCTTCAGGGAGATAGCCTTTAAGATACTGGTTGATCCCCACACGTACGCTCTTTGGAAGAGTAACCACACCGAAAGCAGCAGGCTCTCCGTAGGCAATGTGAATGACATCAGTGAGCATATCCAGAATCGCAAGGTCATGCTCTACTACGAGCACAGCCCTATCCTTTGAGATATTCTGGATAAGGCGGGCGACGTTAATCCTCTGGTAGATGTCAAGGTAGGGACTAATTTCATCAAAGAAGTAGAACTGAGCATCCTTTGCCGCACATGCTGCTATTGCTACACGCTGAAGCTCTCCGCCGCTCAATTCAGAGATTTTTCTGTCGATTATGCTTTTTAAATCGAGATAGTCGATAAGCTCATCAAGGACTCCTCTTTCATCGGTTTTTTCTAGGAGTTCGGAGGTTTTTCCTTTGAAAGCTTTAGGAATGAGGTCCACGTACTGGGGTTTCTGGGAAACCCGAACTTTCCCGTCCACAACAGCTTTAAAGTAGTCATAAAGCGCAGTTCCGGCATAGTGTTCAAGCACAGTATCCCAATCACCTTTTTCCTGTCCGAAGTTAGGGATCAAAGCTCCTGAAAGAATCTGGACTGACGTACTTTTTCCTATCCCGTTAGGGCCGAGAATCCCTGTTACTTTTCCTATCCTTGGCACAGGTAGCCCGAAGAGGGCAAAACCGTTTGCTCCATACCTGTGAGTGGGTTCTGTCAGAGCTTCAGGAAGCCCTATGATCATTATAGCTTTAAAAGGACATTTGTTAATGCAAATTCCGCAGCCTACACATAGTTCCTCGGAAATGACGGGCTTTCCGTCTTCCTCAAAAACAATAGTCTCATCCCCTGTCCGGACCCTCGGGCAATATTTCTCGCACTCCTTACTGCACCGTCTGGGCTGACACCTATCTTTATTAAGTATAGCTATTCTCATGATAGTCCCCGAAAATTACGTTTTTTGTTAATTTGTTAAATAATATTAGATGAAGCACTTGCTATGATTTCAAACGTAACCGAAGTATAGCAATGTAATGCTTGCTATAGTAAAGAACGGTTATCCACGGCAAGGCAGTTGATAATGTAATGTCAAGTATGTTAAGAGGATATTTCCATATATACAGCAGTCATTTGCCTAAAATACTTTACATATATACAGCAGTTTACTTACCTCAGATATTTTGCATATACAGCAGTTCATTTGCCTAAGATATTTTACATATAGTGGTCATCGGTTATGAGATGCCTGCTCTAATATATGAACCGTTGGACTATTGCAGGCATAAAATACCAGTGTAAGGAGTTTAATGAAATAAAGGCCAGGTAGTACAGGAGCTCCAGGTAGTACAGGAGCTGAGTAAATCAAAAAGGTGAAAATCTTGATTAAAGACTGTATAAAAGGCCCTTAACTTTAAGAGAGCCTTTTTGTAGTTCAGGAAAGAAGACTTTAGTTTAGAAGGAGAGTCCAGACGATAAGGAAGAAATCAATAACTATAAACTCTACGTAGAACCAGTCCTTGAATTTGAACTCCTTTGTACTGATATTGAGTTGGGGATAAAAAAATTTCTGTATGTAGTATGTAATTCCAATAACAATAGTAAGTATAGCATACCAGATCTTGTCTTCTCCAGTCCCATACAGGTGGAAACATAAAACTCCTGCGATTGTGCCAAGTAATGCGGCTACTATCGTCTTTATAATTCCATCCCTGTGATCCTTTTGTTTTTCCTCAGGCGTCCTCTCCTTGACAAAACTTTTCTTCTCTGGAGTCTCAATCTTTGCTGCAGGAACTTCTGAAGTAGCCTCTGCTATTTTTGAAGGTTCCTTTCTGGACTTTGACTTCGGATTTTGCTTACTCAACCTGTATACTCTCCTGAACGGTAATTAACATTCCCGAGATGTAATCATAGTCAGGATCTAATCTCGGTTAAAAAATTAGACCTGAGTTATAAAATTTTGATTTGCAGATTTGAGATATCAGATTAAAATCATTATATTTAAATTAATAGAATGAAATTATTTATTAAGCTATGATAATTTGTGCTGAAACAAGATTCCTGGAACTATAATATGGAATTAAACCAATATGGAATTAAACCAATATGGCATTAAATCAATATGAAATTAAATCAATATGAAATTAAATCAATATGAAATTAAATCCTTGGAGTTAGTTTCTGATACAAGGCCCTCTAAATTGAATTCGGGATCAGTATTAAGACCGGATCTCACAGCTTTAAATAAATTCATTGCTTAAAACATTACCGATCTGATCTATAGATATCGAATCAATTCCTATCGAATTTAAATGTTTTGAAAATTTTGAAGGTCTATTCCCCCCTGGGTGATAGACAAGAGTAACTTCAGGGGAAAGTCTCCTGACCATATCTTCAAGTCCGCAAGCGTCAAGATGATCGCTTATCCTGATTGTTGGGTAAGGATAATCCATGCGGCAACTTAAAACATATTTTTTCATGTTCCAGGGCAACTTGTCAAGATTCCAGGGAGCAACTATGAAAACCCCGTCATCTTCTCCGGAATCAAGCCCTGCAAGTTCTCCGGCATCTTCAAGCATACTGCGAGTAAGAGCCCTTGTCCTTGCCTCCATACGGATGGCACCGTCATATCCGAAGCCTCTTATGAGTTCAACTGCACGCTGAGTTTTTCCGAATTCATATGCTCCAAAGGCTACAGGCCCTTTTTCGAAAAGTGCAGATTTCATGCCTTCAAGGTCATCTGCAAAATGGCAGGAGGGATCTGCAGGGTCCCCATAGTTAGCTTCAGTGATAAGGACGTCACACGGAGGAAGGCTGCTTGCATCTTTGACGTCGCCTGTAACCAGAATCCTTGTCCCTACATCGTTTTCCCAGTAAAAAGCACTCGCTCCTGCGGTGTGTTCCGTAGGAAACGTCTTTACCTTTGTTCCTTGTATGTCGATTTCATCCCCAAGCTTACACATGCTGCCCGCATATTTTCTGTCGTGCCTGATTTCAAGCGCCACTGCGGTTTTTTCCGTACAAACGGCATTGGGGGAGAGCATAGCCGATTTTCCGTTGTGGTCGGAATGGGCATGTGTGATCAGATAGGCATCGGGCTGAGGATACTTTCCCAACGTCCTGGTAGTATCAATGGAAAAGGTGCGTAAATCCCCGGCATTGTCCCTGAACCGGAGTGAGATATGCGGTTTAAAGGTCCCGCGAGAATTACGCTGTCTGAGCGCCAGCACACCAAGATCAATCAGTTTTTTAGAAATCACGCAAATCCTTGAGGAAATAATACTTAAGGTATTTAAGGTTAGGGAAATCTCGTAGACTCGTAATATGCCGATTTATATATAAATAACAGACAGTATATAAAGTTTTAACCACCGCGAAATGAACAAAATTAAATAAATTTTAGTAACTGATTTATATCAAAATCAATATTTCAAGTTATACGATTGTTTATAAAATTTATACGAGTTTTAAGCCCGATAGTATTACGGTCAAGGTACAAAAATATGGAGTAAAGTTCAGCAAACTTAAAGCGATGGAATACGAATTTTAAGGGCCGAAGTTTCACTTTATGGCTATCCATATATCTATAAAGTATTTACAAACTAATGATTTCACCACTTTATCAAGTTAATTTACAATTTAATAACGGAAGGCATTAATAATGATTGATATTGAACAGGAATTTTTAAAGGATCTCGACAACCAGCTGTGGAGGGCCGCCGACAAACTACGCTCTAACCTGGATGCCGCCAATTACAAACATGTGGTGTTAGGGCTGATTTTCCTTAAATACGTGTCCGATGCCTTCGAAGAGCGCCAGCAAGAACTTACTGAGCTGTTTCAAAAAGACGATGACGACAATATCTATTACCTACCCCGCGACGATTACGACAGCGATGAAGCCTACCAGCAAGCCATAGCAGACGAGCTGGAAATTGTCGATTACTACACCGAAAAAAATGTCTTTTGGGTACCTAAAACTGCCCGCTGGAACGATCTGAGAAATGTAATTACTCTTCCTGCTGGCAGCGTTATCTGGCAAAATGAAAAGGGTGAAGAAGTTAAACTGAGATCCGTGTCATGGCTGATTGATAATGCCTTCGACGACATAGAAAAAGACAACCCGAAACTCAAAGGTATTCTCAACCGCATCAGCCAGTACCAATTGGATGCAGACAAGCTTATTGAGCTGGTAAATGAATTTAGCCGTACCAGTTTTAGTAACCCCGAGTACAACGGCGAAAAACTTAACCTTAAGTCCAAAGACATTCTCGGCCATGTTTACGAATACTTTTTGGGTCAATTCGCTCTTGCAGAAGGCAAACAGGGTGGCCAGTATTACACACCCAAATCTATCGTTACCTTGATCGTGGAAATGCTGGAACCTTACAAAGGCCGTGTGTACGACCCTGCCATGGGCAGTGGCGGTTTTTTTGTTTCCAGTGACAAATTCATTGAAAAACACGCCAATGTAAAACATTACAATGCTTCCGAACAGAAAAAACAAATTTCGGTGTACGGGCAGGAATCAAACCCCACCACCTGGAAGCTTGCTGCCATGAACATGGTAATCCGTGGCATTGATTTTAATTTTGGTAAAAAGAATGCCGACTCCTTTTTAGATGATCAACATCCCGACCTTCGTGCTGACTTTGTCATGACCAACCCACCTTTTAATATGAAAGACTGGTGGAACGAAAAGCTGGCTGACGATGCACGATGGACCGTTAATCACAATGGCGAAAAACGAGTCCTTACACCACCAACTGGTAACGCCAACTTCGCATGGATGTTGCATATGCTGTACCACCTGGCTCCCACAGGCAGTATGGCGCTTTTATTGGCCAATGGCTCCATGAGCAGTAACACCAACAACGAAGGCGATATCCGCAGAGCTCTCGTCGAGCTAGACCTGGTGGAATGTATGGTAGCACTACCAGGACAACTGTTCACTAACACTCAAATTCCCGCATGTATCTGGTTTTTAACGAAGGATAAAAGTGTTAAGAACGGCAAGCGTGATCGACAAGGCCAGGTGCTGTTTATCGACGCCCGTAACATGGGTTACATGAAAGACCGTGTACTGCGAGATTTCACAGATGAAGATATCCAGCAAATCGCAAACATATTCCATAATTGGCAACAAGAATGGTCAGAAGAAAATAACCAGGCAGGCTTTAGTTTTTCAGCCGATCTCGCCACAATCCAAAAACACGATTTTGTCCTTACCCCTGGGCGCTATGTGGGCACAGAAGCTGAGGAAGACGATGGTGAGTCTTTTGAAGTGAAGATGACTCGGCTCACACAAGAGTTAGAAGTGCAGTTTGCCAAAAGTGCGAAACTGGAGCAGATGATTCGAGAGAATTTGAAGGGGTTGGGTCGTTGAATTATAAATTGTAACCTCTAACATGAGTGATTTTTTAATTACTACCTAAGATGGCGATTGGATAGATATACCCAAGACTACTCAATAAAGGCCGAAAAAGGCAGATTTAGTGAGTCCAAAAAACGGTAAGCAGTAACACTCGTCTTTAACGTGTCTTGTCACGCTCGAAGAGCGGTCTTGCCCTTGAAATAAAAATGAAGAAAAATATGAATAAAAGCCAAATGTCAAAAATCAAGTGCAAAAGTCCTCCTAAACTATAAAGATTTGATCAAAAATTCATGATAATTTGATGAAAAATTATATGGAGAAGAGCAATTGGCCTCTGAAACTAAATTCAAAAAAACCGAGATTGGGTTGATTCCTGAACATTGGGAACTCTTAAAAGTTGATGACATTAAGTCTAATGAAAAAAAAGCAATAATTTCCGGTCCATTCGGATCAAACATAGGTAAAAGATTCTTTGTTGAATCTGGAGTACCAGTAATTAGAGGTAACAACCTTACAACTGATATGAGAAGATTCATTGACGAAGGGTTCGTTTTTGTAACTCCTGAAAAAGCGGATGAATTGAACACTTGGGCTTTAGTGAATGATATAATTTTTACAGCAGCTGGAACTTTAGGACAGGTAGGAATTATAGAAAAGAATTCAAAATTTGAAAAATATATTATATCGAACAAACAATTGAGACTTAGAGTCAATGAAAAAAAAATCTATCCTCTTTATTCATTTTATTGGTTTGCAAGTCCAATAGTGACCAAATTAATTGTAAATCATAACACAGGTTCAACAGTTCCCTTGATCAATCTTTCAGTTTTGAAAAATTTGCCAATTGCTGTCCCACCTTTGAAAATTCAAGATTTCATAGTCAATATTCTTTCTTCTCTCGACGACAAAATCGAACTCAACCATCAAATCAATAAAACCCTCGAAGCAATGGCGCAAGCCATTTTCAAAAGCTGGTTTGTGGATTTTGATCCTGTTAAAGCCAAAATCGCCGCAATTGAAGCAGGTGAAAATGCCGAGGGTGTAACCCGCGCCGCCATGAGTGCCATCTCCGGCAAGACCAATGAAGAATTAGACCAACTGCAAGTCGAACAGCCAGAATACTACACACAACTCAAAACCGTCGCTGAACTATTTCCTACTGCTATGCAGGATTCTGAATTAGGGGAGATTCCGGAAGGGTGGAAAGCTGTTGATTTGAAGGAAATGAGCAAAACTATTTCCAAAGGAACAACGCCATCTAAAAAACAGATTACAGATGCTGAAGGTGCCCCATCGATAAGCTTCATTAAAGTAAAAGATATAGCGGATGACGGGCAAATAAATAGGGCAGGGTTGGAACTCATTCACGAATCAATACATAAAGGTGCGTTGAAGCGTTCCATTCTTTCCGAAAATGATTTGTTGTTCTCAATAGCTGGAACAATAGGACGAGTTTCTATTGTCGAAAATGACCTTCATGACTCCAATATTAATCAAGCCATTGCATTTATACGTTTAAGTAGACAAGAACACTTATCTTTAGTTCTAGAACACCTAAAAAGTAAAAGAATTCAAGAGTTTGCGATAGCATCTATTGTTCAAGGTGTTCAGGCTAATGTTAGTCTTGCAAGTGTTGGGAGCTTTCAAATAATTGTTCCAAATGATCCAATTCTTACTGCGTGGAATAAAGTGGCTTTATTACTCCATAATGAAAAGCTAGGGAGACAAAAACAGAATAGGTTGTTATCCCAACTGCGCGATACCTTGCTTCCAAAACTCCTCTCCGGTGAACTATCCGTTGATACCGCCAAGTTAGCGGAGGAATAGGGGTTAAACTATGAACGAAGACCAATTAGAACAACACTGTCTTGAATGGTTTCGTGCTAACATCTGGGAAGTGGAATATGGACCTGACATTGCCCCCGATTCAGATAATCCCGAACGCAAAGATTATCGTGAGGTAGTTTTAAAGCGTTATTTACAAGAGTCTTTAGAGATAATTAATCCTCATCTTCCTTCTAGTGCTATTGAGCAAGCCATTGCCCTTGTTTTAAAACCTGAAAACCTCGATTTGACAACTAATAACCACGCCTTTCACCGCTTGTTACTGGAAGGTGTACCTGTCGAATATCGTAAAGATGATGAGACTATTCAAGACCGAGCTTTTTTAATGGACTTTGAAAACATCGCAAATAATAGTTTTTTGGCAGTAAATCAGTTCACCATTCAAGGAACAAAAAGACCGCGCCGCCTCGATGTTGTCTGTTTTATTAATGGCTTGCCTATTGCAGTTTTAGAGCTTAAAAGTCCTGACGATGAGAACGTCGATATCTGGGATGCCTTTAATCAGCTGCAAACCTACAAGGATGAAATCAGCGACCTCTTTGTGTATAACGAAGCGTTGGTGGTGAGTGATGGATATAACGCTCGGATTGGTGCGCTAACGGCAAACCAGGAACGCTTTTCACCCTGGCGTGCTGTCAAGAATGAAGATGATAAACCACTATTGGAATGGCAACTGGAAACCCTGGTGCGGGGTTTTTTCGACCGCGAAATGTTGCTTGATTACATCCGCTTTTTTGTGCTTTTTGAAAATGATGGTGGATCAATCATCAAAAAAATTGCCGGTTATCACCAGTTCCATGCTGTGCGAGAGGCGGTAAAAGCCACAATCATTGCTGCACAGGAGCCGAAAGGTGTGGCAGAAAAGCGCGCAAACTATGGCGCTGAGGTGGTGCCTGGCAGCAAAAAGGCTGGTGTGGTGTGGCATACCCAGGGTTCGGGCAAGAGTATCTCTATGTGTTGTTATGCCGGTAAGCTATTGCAGCAGCCGGAGATGAATAACCCGACCTTATTAGTGGTAACGGATCGCAACGATCTGGACGGTCAACTGTTCCAAACATTCTCCAATGCCCAGGAGTTGTTTAAGCAAACGCCGGTGCAGGTTAATGATCGAGATGAACTTCGCCAGTTGCTCTCGGAAAGGGAATCGGGTGGCATTATTTTTACCACGGTACAAAAGTTCTCACCATCAGAAAGCGAAAGTGCCTACCCAGTCTTAAACAACCGCCATAATATTGTGGTCATTTCCGATGAGGCACACCGCAGCCAGTATGGCCAAAAAGGCCGCTTTGTAAAAGTGAAAGATAAAGACAAAAATGTGATAGGTAACAAGCTTGTATTCGGCTTTTCCCAGTACATGCGTGATGCCTTGCCAAATGCCTCTTTTATTGGTTTTACAGGTACACCGATTGCCCTTGAAGACAAAGACACGCGCGCAGTATTTGGTAATTATGTTTCTATTTACGACATTCAAGATGCCGTTGACGATGGCGCAACAGTGCCTATTTATTATGAATCCCGTCTGGCCAAGCTCGATTTAAATCATGCCGAAATCGAAGCTTTGTCTGATCAAGTTGAAGAAGTGGTGGAAGACGAAGAAGACGTTTCTAACCGCGAAAAAACCAAAGGTGAATGGAGCCGTTTAGAAAAATTGGTGGGGGCTGAACCGCGCATTAAGCAAGTGGCTGCCGATCTGGTAGAACATTTTGAAGCACGCACTGAGTCGATAGATGGCAAAGCCATGATTGTGGCCATGAGCCGCGATATTTGTGTTCATTTATATGATGCCATTGTGGAATTGCGCCCTGATTGGCACGATACTGATCCCAGCAAAGGCACGATTAAAATTGTGATGACCGGCTCGGCTTCTGAGCGCAAATTGTTACAGCCACACATCTATACCAAACAAAACAAGAAAAAATTGGAAAAACGTTTTAAAGATAATAACGATCCTCTCAAGTTGGTGATTGTGCGGGATATGTGGCTCACCGGTTTTGATGTGCCCTGTTGTCATACCATGTATATCGACAAACCGATGAAAGGCCACAACCTGATGCAGGCCATTGCACGAGTAAACCGGGTATTTAAAAACAAACAGGGTGGCCTGGTAGTGGATTACATCGGCATTGCCAGTGACTTAAAGCAAGCACTGAAAACCTATACTGACGCCAAAGGGAGAGGCGAGCCCACGCTACGCGCCGAAGAAGCGTTTTCGGTGTTGCTGGAAAAAATGGATGTGGTGCGTGGGCTTTTCCATGGTTTTGATTACAGTGACTTTATAGACCAATCTTACAAATTGCTGGTGCCTGCATCGAACCATATATTGGGGTTTGATGACGGTAAAAAACGCTTTTTAGATGCAGTGCTGGCGATTAACAAAGCATATTCATTGTGCGGCACCCTGGATGAAGCAAAAGAACTACGTGCCGAAATCGCTTTTTTTTCGGCCATTAAAGCCGCCATTAGTAAGTTCACATCTGTCGATAAAAAGCTCACCGAGGATGAAAAAAATTCAGTTCTTAAGCAGATTCTGGATAATGCCGTGATTGCCGAAGGCGTTGTCGATGTGTTCAAGCTGGCCGGGTTAGAGAAACCTAATATTGGCCTGCTGTCGGATGAGTTTTTGGAAGATGTTCGGCAGATGCCTTACCGTAATCTGGCAGTCGAGCTATTGGAAAAATTGTTGAAAGACAACATAAAATCGAAAACCAGTAATAATGTGGTGCAGGAGAAAAAGTACAGTGATCGTTTGCAGGAAACCTTGCGTAAGTACAATAACCGTGCTATTGAAACCGCCCAGGTGATTGAAGAACTGATTCAGATGGCTAAAGAGTTTCAAGAAGCACTCAAGCGCAATGATGAACTTGGCCTGCAACCGGATGAAGTAGCTTTTTATGATGCCTTAGCGAATAACGAAAGCGCCGTTCGTGAGTTAGGTGATGAAACTCTCAAAAAGATTGCTGTAGAAATTACCGAAAAACTGCGTAAATCCACTACAGTAGATTGGCAGGTGCGCGATAGTGTAAGAGCCAGATTGCGTATTCTTGTCCGCCGTACATTGCAACGCTACAAGTACCCACCGGACAAGGCAACAGATGCCATCGAATTAGTGTTGAAGCAAGCTGAAGCACTTTCAAATTCATGGACAAATTAATGAATCTTGAAACTGGTAATAACAACTACTTAACTATCGAAAAACGAAATTTCAGCTTGCCGGTTCTGGAATTCGACACGTTGTTACTATCCCCTTACAAGAAATTCATGTTCCGAATTAAAAGAATAACTGAATAAAATAAAAGGAAAACTGAAAAAATAATCCAAGCTACCTGAAAGATTAGCTGAAAAAACTAAAGTCTATTTGATCCTGATGAAATAAAAAGATCTTCTTGAAATGCGGATCTCAATTATACTTTCAAGTTTTCTCACTTCCTCTTAAGTATAAACTCACTCAAATACAAGATTTAAGCTGGAGATCAGATCGCAGAAGCTATTCAGAACTTCCTTGAATAAGTATCACAAACGAAAATTCACTGATTGAAGAAATAGAAAACTCTGCTGCGCCTCTGGAAGAAAATGAAGAAATCGCAAAACTTGTTTTCCAGTTAGTATTGACAGCAACTTCCACAGCAACTCTGGGAATTTCAATTTCTCCCCAGATTCCAAATCTCTTAAAAAAAGTAGCAAAAGAAATTAATAAATAAGAAAATCCTCTTAAAAAGCGGATCTCAATTATATTTTCAGGGTTTCTTACTTTTTCCGGACATAAGTCTTCTCTAGTAGAAGATTTAAGCCGGAGATCAGATCGCGAAAACGCGAAAAATTCGACGCCTTTGCGGTTTAATCTCCAGTGAAACACACATTGTAGCGTATTTTATCCGGTTGAAACTCAGGCAGTGGATTCCTTAGTTATGATATAAGCGACCATTTCAGGGTTAAGCATATTTTCCCTTGAAACCTTTGCCTCAATATCCTCAGTGGATATACCTTCGGATTTCATTTCCTTTATTTTTTCAGTCACTGAGGAAGGAATGGTATAGTACTCGTTTATATCTTTTCTGTGGCCCCAGACGTCCCCTTCAATGAGCTGGATTCTCTGCATCTCAAGGAACATCTCTATGGATTTTGAAACTGTAGCCATATAGGATTTTGGCAACTGAATTACCTCGATTTTTGGGCAGGTCTCAACCAGGCCCAAAACATCCTTGTTCGATGGCCTGAAGGCCAGGTGAACAATGCGCTCGTTCGGGTTAAGTGTAAAAATTTCTTCTCTGGAACTAACCACTCGGATCTTCATGTTTTTCTCATCTCACTTTGAATTTTTTTACGTTTTTACATTGATATAACTAAGATATACTGACTATAAATATTTATCCCATTGAACTAACATTATTTAGATAGTATTATGAGTTTTCAGTTTAAGAAACATTTTTTTAATTAAAATTTCTCAGATAACTTATATAATTAATTTATACAAACTTATTTAATTATTATTACCTTTGTGGAGTTTTAGAATTTTTCAGCCAGGTGTTTCAGGGACTTACTTTTCACAGTAAGAGAATAGACACATATAGTCCATCTGCCACTGTTTCTTTATTCAATACGAATTTACTGGACCTCTATAAAGAAATTAAGAATAGCTGTGCGGTTTAATATGAAAACCAGAAAACGAAGGTATTAAATTCCATCATTTTTCCATTCAGATCCTATATTATAAAAATAAGTTTTATATACAGTATTAATAAATATGTTCAGTTTGAAAAAGTACTGAGGAAAAAATACTGAAGAATACGGGCAGTAAAACTGTTTCTGTTTTAGGAATTATAGAAAGAGTCCAAAAAACAGACAACCAGGGATACGAAAAAGGACACTTCCGGACTTGTGGAACATACAAAAACAGATACGGAAAAAGATAGCCCCAGGTTTATGGAACCCTGGGCGGTCTTTGTCAGAAAAGCTGAGGGTTAGAGGATCTTATCGAGTTCCGACACCAGTACACTACCCTGGGTAACTCCCATGAAGCGTTTTACCTCAGTCCCGTCTTTCTCAATAATCAGAGTTGGGACCGCATGTATGCCGTATTTGGAAGCCAGTTCCTGGTTTTCATCCACATCGACAACCTTGAAATCAACCTTATCCCCATACTTTTTCTCAAGCTCTTCAAGAATCGGTTTTTGCATCCTGCAAGGTCCACACCATGTTGCGGAAAAGTCCAATAATATTGGTTTCATAAAATCACCTTTATATTTTTGAAACTTCTGAGACTTTCTTTATTTTTATTTAATCCACTCCGGAAAGCATACCGAAGAGTCGCGCATATACTGGCCTCAATGGTCTGTACGACAAAGCTACCGAAAGCCCAATCCTGATGGTAGGCGACATGAAAGCTGGATTTACCAAGTACAGGGTCGGGACTCAATAATTATATATATCTCGATAATGTGAAATAGTTTTCCGTATATCCAGTTGTTTCTTCCAGCTTCATACTTCCCTCTACTGAGAATAAGTCCACAGACTATACCCTGGAACCTTAAGGTGAACTATTTCCATATCGAAGTGCAATAATAGTCTTATATTGATCGCTGCATTTATATTTCTATCGTGTATGATCTCGCAAAAAGGATAAAACTGATACCGTCCATTAATACCAGGTTAGAACCGAGATAGTCGCAATATGCATTATCTAGATGACGATTTTAAGCCGCCGATTTGCATGTGTGTTTTCTCATATTATAAAGTTCCTGGTTCCAGCCCGGAGATGAATCTTCTCAGAATCATCACCTACTGCTTGGCCAAATTGTGGTTTTTCAGTTTCCAATTATAATACTTCATTTTTATTGCCGGTCTGGTTGGACAGAAACTAAAATTCATAGTTTTCTAAACATAAGTCAATCTGTTTCACCATCAAAGATTTATTAATTTTTCAAAACTATTGATAATAAGAAAGAATTATTCTATCATTATTATATAAAATATAATTATATTTATGTTTGTATCCATGTAAATTAAGTTTGAACATTTTAACTCAAGTAAATAAGGGAAACATCAACAATTTCGAAAAATAACTGCTAAATAATTGCTAAATAACTGCTATGTGTACACTATAGGATTGGAGAGGTGAGGGAAATTTGATCAAATGATTACAAATGGTTGCATTATGATCTTAAAAAGTTCATCTTCTCAGGTATACAGACTGAGCGTTAAAGAATAAGTGTTAAAAACATAAAAAAGAACATCGCAAAATCACGGGGGTAACTATAATGGGAGGATATCCATTCTTTAAAAATAGGTTCGATGGTCATGGTGGCTGCGGATGGGGCGGCTATGGAGGCCGTGGTGGATTTGATGGCTTCGGTTTTGGCCATCATGGCGGCCGGTTTGATTGTGACCATAGATTTAGAGGTCGCCATTGCGGCCGTCGAAGATTCTGGGACCGTGGATGGGACTGTTAAGGGACTGAAGCTGTCAACAATGACGGACTAGTCTGAAATAATTATTTCATGTGAAGGGAAAAAGCATAATAGCTATATTTTCACGGCCTGACTGGCAAGTTATTAAAAATCGTATTTTCTGAATCGACGAGTTATATATTTTTCTTAAAATCTCTTTTTTAAGGATTAGAAAATTGGAAAGTATTGCAGATTCTCCAATAAGAGCTCCTGAAAGAGTGAGATCCGGATCTGGGACTCTGCTTATAAAATTTATTAGTAGAACCTATCCCAAAACCAATATAATGCCAGAATAGAAGTTATAATATTGGCGGTAATAGTAGATTAGATAATGTTTTGGGATAGGCTCGTATTATAATTCTTGCCAGAAAATTTGTTAATTTAAAAAAACGTTCAGTTTGTTGAAGAATATTTAAAATATTGTTTTTATCAGGAACACGTTAAAGAAATCATACCTTTTTCTCGCAATTTTTATCCTCAGGCCGACCTTTTATTATATTGCCGAAGTACATACAGCCTTCCATTGGGATCGTTGGCATATCATGGGGCTCATTTATCATGCATACAGGAGCACCACGGATAAGCACACACGGTACCCTTTCCCCTGCTTCTCCCATAAGGAGTTCGGCAGCCGAGACAAGATTGTCTGCTACAGCCTTGTATGTAATACGTAGAGGTTTTCCATAGATATCGTTAGTTCCCCGTGCATCTTCCACAGGTATAAAACCTGAAACTCCAAGAGCAATTCCCGAACAACCAAGCCTGAGAGGCTGAGTCCTGCTATCTCCTATAATTACCCCTAGCCTGCATGAGTAACGCTGCTCAAGCCGGGATCTAATAATCTCGGAACTTTTTCGTGGGTCTTCAGGGAGCAGGATTACATAACCTTCGGGGGCATTTGAAGCGTCGATTCCTGCATTTGGAGCCAGAACACCTTTTGTGATTGTAAGAGCAGCTCCGGGAACGCCTCCAAAAACCTCATCGCATTCCTGAAGCACGAGTTCCATTTCCCTGGGGTCAATCCCGTACTTTTCCCCAAGCACCTTTGCCCTTTCGCCTGGAGTTACGCTTGCAAGCTTGACGACTCTTCTTTCCGACGTGCCAACTGCAGATTCTGCAAGTACGAAAATATCCCCGTCAATAGGGACAAGCCCTGCTTCCTCCAGAGCCTCATATAGAATCTGTACAATATCATCCCCTTCCCTGATAATAGGGGTCTTAATTCCAAACATCTGGATGGAAGTATTTTCTGAACTCATATTCTCTGCTGCCTTAAAAGCTAATGATTAATTACTTTGCGTAATCAAAAATAGGTACGAAATCAAACCGTAAAATACAAGAAGATATTGATAAATGTATCCAAAGGCTCCGATAAAATGCCATGAGAATAAAGGTCTCAGGCAGAGTATACAGGAAGTAAAAGATTTTACCACTGAAAAAGAGATCTTTAATTTCATCAGGATTGATGTCCAGTGAAGCAAGCAATTGTTTTAAAGCTTCAAGTTCCATTTTTCTACTCCAAAATATGATAAGGGAAAATGGAAAAACTATTATATTTTTTATGCGGTTGAAAATCCCTTAAATTTGAAGAGGATACAAAAAATAGTCTTCCGGAACAGAGATTGATTTAAACTTCTACGAAAATTATTTTCCGGAAAGTCCAGCCATAGAAAGCAGTCTTGAGGTATTGTTGTGAGAGCCTACGGGCATAATATGAACCCCTCTTGAGAGTTTCATAAGCTCTTTTATAGTCTCTGAAGCTATTGAAAGACCTTCTTCAACAGGATCAGGTGAGTCTTTTATGCGAAACATGATTTCTTCAGGCACATTAACTCCTGAAATATTTTTGTTCATGAATTCGGCCATACCCAGAGATTTCAGAGGAATCAGGCCTGCAATTACAGGCACTTCAAGGTAGCTTATAGCCTCCATAAACTCCTCAAACATGCCTACATCATAAACCGCTTGAGTTTGAATAAAATCAGCTCCGGACCTTACTTTTTTCTCAAGCTTTATGAGTTGCAGAGGTTTGTCAGGATCTATGCCAGAAACTGCACCTGCACAGAAAGAAGTCCCCCCGTCCAGCCTGTTTCCTGCAAAATTAATGCCCGAGTCAAGCTTCCGGACAAGTTGCAGGAGATGTACGGAATCGAGGTCATATACGGGCTTTGAACCTGGATGATCTCCACACGAAGGAAAATCTCCTGTCATCACACAGATGTTCCGGATACCCAGAGCATATGCTCCAAGAAGATCGGACTGAAGTCCTATCCTGTTCCTGTCCCGACAGGTGAGCTGCATAATAGGCTCGTGTCCCTCATCAAGCAGAAGCTTGCTAAAAGCCAGAGAACTCATGTGCATTATTGAGCACTGATTGTCCGTAACGTTTATAGCATCTGCAATTCCTTTGAGCTGACGAGCATCTTCAAGGGGAACTGAGAATCTTGTGCCCTTAGGAGGGGAGACTTCAGCAGTAACCAGAAATTTGCTGGAATTCAGTTTTTCACGAAAATTAAAGAGCATTGAGTAAGAATATTAGGAATGAAATTATTTAAAACCATGCTCCTGAATCGTGCACTATCAGTCGGTTAATACTATTTCCAAAACCTAATACTATATATCATCCTTTTTGCAGATCAGAGAGGTTACAGCAGATTTACACTGATGCGTAAAAAACATACGTTTAACCCTGATGCGTAAAAGACATGTATAACACACTGGAAAAACTAGAGTAAAAAAATTAAATAAAAACTGTAAAAGAGCCTATCCCAAAACCTTGAATTTCCAATAATTGCTCTAATTTCTAAACACGAAAACAGTATAGATTTGGGAATGAAATTGGTTTTGGGATGAGCTCAATGAATTTAATCAACTATATGCTCCTGAGGGGCATGAATTGTATAAAGAAGATCGAGTCTCTTTATTTTTTTCAACCTATTATAAATCAAAGTCCATACACAATCGTTTTCTCTGTTGACTTCACACATCCCGTCAACAGCTCCTCCACAGGGCCCGTTTAGGAGTTCTTTTGGGCACCGTGATTTAGGACAGATTCCTCCGAATTCACCAATTGTACATTTTCCACACATTATGCACTGTCCTGAAAGCAGCTTACCCTCGCTTGAACCTCCCAGAGAAAGCGTATCGTTTGAGCCGAATACCGGTACCTCTGTTACACTGGAAATCGTTGAAACTCCACTACCACAGCCCATAACCAGAATACAGCGTGCCTCTTTTATTTTTTCGTTTTTCTGGACGAGGGAGTCAAAAGACCTGACACTGCAGGCTGCTGTGGGAAGAGCCCAGCCTACTACATGCTTTCCGCTTTTCTCAAGTTGTCGGATCATCTCAAGGACTTCGGGTTCTCCACCGGTCTTCAATTTTGCAGCGCAGACATTGCATCCGATAATAAATATATCATCTTCGTCCTTCAATAAGGCCAGGATTTCTTCAAGGGGTTTTGCTGAAGTTATAATCATAACTACCTCAAGTATCGATATTCCAGATCGTTCCGATTTGCAATACACTCTCGGATCATTTCGGCAATAAGTGGAAGGGAGCGCGCCTGTCCTTCAAGCTTCCTGGCAAGACGTTCAAACTGAAGTAGAGTACCCATTATAAGCACATCAGTTATCTCCGTTTCGTGGGAAACTGCGTTCCTTGTCAGGGCTGCATCTCCTCCCCGAGCAAGTATCTCCTGTTTTATTATCAAAGCCTCTGTGGTCGTAAGATTACGAATTTTCAGCATAAGATGGATGCTTTTATTCTGCATTACCTTTGAGCCTGTCGTGGTAACCCCAAGTTTCCGCATTGCAATAGCTGCATCCTGTGGTGTCTTTACCTCAACCACAGAGACCTCATACCTACCCTCTTTTACTACACTTGGCCTACTTCTGATAGCTCCTGAAAGCTTTACAACGTCAGCGGTCTCAGGTACATCATGCGTACGGACGATATGAGCACCTTTGTAAACTGCAATAGCTGCTGCAGCCAGGCTACCATAGAGCCTTTCAGTTGCAGATTTTCCAAGTACATCTCCTATGAAAGATTTTCTTGAAAGAGCTGCTAACAAAGGTTTTTCAAAAATTTTCAGGCGTTCAAAATCATCAAGAGTCTCAAAGTCATATATAGAAAGTTTTTCTTCGATCCACCTGCCGGATGCAGGGTCAAGTATAAGCTTTTCCGGACTTATGCCGCCTGCCTCAGCAGCCTGTATTATGGATTCGAGGGATTCGATAATTGCATCCATTCCAAGGGGGTCGCCCGGTAATTTATTTGAGGCCATAACAACAGCAGGACATCCGTAATCCGCCACTACTTCAATCATTCTGGGATCTGCTGTAAAACCGGAAACATCATTTATAATGTCAGCTCCTCTTTTGAGAACTTCTTCTGCGATTTCAGAAAACATTGTATCCACGGAAATCACAGCATCCACATTGCCTTCCAGTGCTTCAAGCACTGGCAAAATACGTTCAAGTTCCTGTTTCCTGCTAATAGGTTCGGCATGTATCCAGGTTGAACGAGCTCCAAGATCAAGGAATGTTGCTCCTTTCTCAACCATTTTCAGGGCAGTCTCAAGCGCAGATTCCGGGCTTATGACCGAATTTCCGTAAAAGGACTCAGGACTAAAGTTAATAATACCCATAACGTGTGCAGGGTATCGATCTCCTATTTTAATACCACATATTTCAGTATCAACAACCATTTTTGACAACCAGACTCTATAGGTTTTAATTTAATTACGCCAGCCGGCGTTTAAGACATTAGTAAACAGGTATTGAGGGAAGCCGGCTTTACAGAGCGTTCTCACTATCGGAGATTTCAACGATATGCCTTTAAATCGTGAAAATATAGTTTATTCCACTTTTACTACATTCCGTGAAAAATCTTTTATTTCATCCGCAGAGGCTTCCAGACAGGGGAGATTGTTTATTGATTATTATCAGGACTGGACAAGTAATCACTATAATTATATGTCAATTAATATATATAAACCGACTTTATCAGGTGTACTTGTTTAAAAGGTATCTTTAAGACACATTAAAGCAGGTTTCAAGCCTTACTATATACCTCATTCCGCTGACACATTATATAGTAGGGAGATTATATATTAAACTAAGTAGTTATTTTGAATATTGTTGGCAGTAAACGTTATTATAAACACTATTGTAAACACTATTGTAAACACTATTGTAAACACTATTGTAAACACTATTGTAAACACTATTGTAAACACTATTGTAAACACTATTGTAAACACTATTGTAAACACTATTGTAAACGTTATTATAAACACTATTGTAAACGTTATTGTAATATTATAAGCTCCAATAATACATAAAAATATTGATGTGTAGAATTGATATGGCACAATTAGGAAAGCAGTATCGTATGTTAATTGAAATCGTTTATAAAAATAATTATTAATATTGTAAACTGACAAGACAACGAGAACAAACGTGATTTTCCTGTTCTGGTACGATTAGGAAAAACAACTTTTCTTGCTTTAGTACAAAACGAGTAAAAGTCTCAAAAAGATTAAAAGGCCTGGTAAAGACCTTACTAAAGAAATTTCAAAAACTCGTTTCTGCACAGCTAAGTACGTGCTTCATAAGTATGGCAACTGTCAGAGGGCCAACGCCTCCAGGAACAGGGGTGATTAGGGCTGCTTTTTTGATCACGTTTTCGAAGTCTACATCTCCGTATACGCCGTCTTTTTCCTGAGTAATACCCACATCAAAAATTACTGCACCTTCCTTTACCATATCGGCTTTGATGAGGTGTTTGACCCCAGCAGCAACCACCAGGATGTCTGCACCTAGAGTATATTTTTTGAGGTCATCCGTGAATACGTGACAAACCGAAACGGTTGCATTCCGGTTAAGGAACATTGCTGCCATGGGTTTTCCGACAACATTGCTGTGCCCGACAATAACCACGTTTTTGCCTTTAATAGGCACATTATATTCTTCAAGCGCCCGGATAACCCCATGCGGAGTGCAGGGTACAAGCCCTTCATCTCCAATCATTAGCTTTCCCATATTGTAGGGATGAAAGCCATCCGCATCTTTTTCAGGAGCTATGGCTTCCATTGCTTCTTGAGGGAAGAGGTGTTTAGGAAGTGGGAGTTGAAGCAGAATTCCATGCACATTCTTGTCTTTGTTAAGGGTATTGATCAGGGAGATAAGTTCTTCCTGGCTGGTTTCTGCCGGAAGAAAGTGGTCTTCTGCCCGAATGCCCACACGTTCACAGGCCTTATGCTTCAGGCGGACGTACATCTTGGAAGCGGGGTCATCGCCAACAAGAACGGTAGCAAGTCCAGGCGTAACTCCCCTGCCACTTACTAGAGCCTTAACTCCAGACTCCACTTCATCTTCAATTTTCTTTGCAAGGACTTTCCCATCTATAATTCGTGATTCATACCCTTCGTCTGACATTGGTAAAACATCCCACTTTTTCAATTAACAATAAACCGGGAACCTTGAACAGAGTTCTCTGACCTTGTCACTAGTTTCAGACAGGATCCTATCATTTTCTGAATTCGTGATTGCAGTCTCAATATAGTCGGCAATTAGTTCCATTTCCGTTTCCTTCATACCCCTTGTGGTGCAGGCAGGAGTTCCGAGCCTTACACCGCTAGTGATAAAGGGACTACGGGTTTCGAAGGGCACCGTATTTTTGTTTGCAATAATCCCGGCTTTGCTCAGGGCAGCTTCTGCATCTTTGCCTGTTATATTCATATTATTGAGATTGACAAGCATAAGATGATTGTCCGTGCCACCGGAAACCATATCAAAACCTTTCTCTTTCAGGCATTTGCAGAGGGTTTGTGCATTCCTTACGGTCTGGATCTGATCCTGTTTGAACTTCACACTCATGGCCTCTTTGAAGGCTACTGCCTTTGCGGCTATAATATGCATGAGAGGCCCACCCTGAAGACCTGGGAAAACCGCTTTGTTAATTCTTGTCGCAAGTTCTTCTGTCTTGGAAATAATAATTCCGCCTCTTGGGCCCCTGAGAGTTTTATGAGTCGTGCTGGTAACAAAGTCCGCATAAGGTACAGGACTCTGATGCACACCTGCAACTACAAGCCCTGCAATGTGGGCAATATCTGCAAGCAGATAAGCTCCGACTTCGTCAGCAATTTCTCTGAATTGTTTGAAATCAATTTCGCGAGGGTAAGCTGAAGCCCCGCAAACAATCATTTGCGGTTTATTTTCCTTTGCTTTTTTTAGAAGTTCGGAATAGTCCAGCATCTCAGTCTTTTCACTGACCCCGTAAGGCACAATATTAAAGAGCTTTCCGGAAAAACTCACAGGGCTGCCATGAGAAAGATGCCCTCCGTGAGAAAGGTCCATGGACATGATGGTGTCTCCGGGATGCAAAACCGAAAAATAGACAGCCATATTAGATCCAGAACCCGAGTGAGGCTGGACGTTTACATAATTTGCGTTAAAGACTTTCTTTGCCCTGGTAATCGCGAGATCCTCGGCAATGTCCACGAAATCACAGCCGCCATAGTACCGCTTTCCGGAATATCCTTCAGCATACTTATTCGTCAGAATCGATCCCTGAGCTTCCATAACGGCTTTGCTCGCATAGTTTTCAGATGCGATGAGGTTTAGTTTATATTCCTGGCGCTCAGCTTCCTTCTTTATAGCCTCGAACAATTCCGGATCATTTTTTTCAATATAAGACATTACTGTCACCTGTAACCTATTCCTTTAAAATTTTTCAAAATCAAGAGTTTTTGTAGCTTGGGTTAATGGGTTGATTAATGCTAACATGTGCACGTATACAGGAGTTGCCTTCCAGATTGGAAAGTTACTCAAGAGGTCGGCGTTCAGCGATAAAACCGCCGAATAATGTGGAGTGTAATTAAACAGACTCTATAACCTTCCTGATGGGATTTTTCATTCTGAAGTTTCAAAAATTCCGGCAAAAAGCTCCTGAACTTGAAGATAGGAGATTTCGAAACCTGAAAAGCCCTTATGGTCTATATGGTTTCGCGGAATACCTATAAGTTTGGAATATTTATAACTATCAGGGATTAAAGAAGTTATTAATCAGTAAAATCTGTTCCGGTTTTATATGATCTTAAGCGTTTGCTCAATTTCCGGTTACTACATTTCTACCCTCAATTTTAAGTTTACCCTCGGTAAAAAGCCTGACTGCTTCAGGATAAATGACATGTTCTTGCTCCAGAATTCTGGCAGTAAGGGTTTCTTCGGTATCCCTGGTAAGCACAGGCACGCACTTCTGGATGATTATCGGTCCCGAGTCCAATCCTTCGTCAACAAAATGCACTGTACAACCTGCAACTTTTACCCCGTATTCGAAAGCCTGCTTCTGGGCGTGAAGTCCTTTGAAGGCAGGAAGAAGAGAAGGATGAATGTTCATAATTCTGTTCCTGTAAGCTATAATTATTTCATTTCCTAAAAGCCGGAAGTAACCTGCAAGCAAAAGAAGGTCGATATTATACTGGCTCAAAACATTAAGGATAGCCCTATCATATTCATCCCGGTCATATTCGTCCGGATCAAGGAAAACCGCATCTATTCCGTGATTTCTTGCACGTTCGAGCGCGTACGCATTTGCCTTATTGGAAATAACCACATTAACTGTAGCGTTCTTTATGTAACCCTTCTCAATGCTGTCCATAATTGCCTGGAGATTCGAACCCCTTCCAGAAACCAGCACTGCAATTTTTACAGTCATCAAAGCTTTTAGATTGAAACAGTGCTATATTAGGGTTTTGGAACAACCATTGCGCCGTTTAATCAAAACCGTTGCGCCGGTTTATCACGCCGATAGGGTTAGGGGATAAGGTTATCAAATTTAAATGATGAACCGTTTTTGGTAAAGGTTTTTTGAAAAGGGTATTTGAATAATTATTGCACCGGTTGATCACCGTTACTTGGGGTTTTCGCTCAAGCCTTTTTTGAAAAGGCTTGCGGGCAAGCAGTTTTTTGAAAAGGCTTGCGGGCAAGCAGTTTTTTGAAAAGGCTTATTGGACTAGGGTAGTGGAAACTCGATTTTACTTCTCGTCGTGAGTTTCTCTACGTTCTTCTATGAAGTTAAGAAGTTCTTGAGAATCACTTATTTTGTCAAGTTCTTTTTTCTCTATCATAACGGTATTTTCTACGGATTTTATTTTTGAGTGTCCGTTGATGATAAACACGGACTGGGTCTCAGTGATGCAGGAGATACTGCTCATTAAATGAGCTCTTTTGACCACGGTCGTATTGAATTCACTGACTCCTGTAAGGATAACTGAGGATTTATCCCGTGAAATGGCCTTGAAAGGAGCCTGGGCAGTAGGAAGGACGTCATAGCCAAGCATGGAAATTGTGTTAAGTATCAAGTCTTCCGGTAAAAGTGCAGAGGGTTTTTCCTGGATTTCGGTAATGGACTCTGCTTTCTTCCTGGGTTTCCTGCTCCCACAGGATTTCAGGATATCTATGGGCTTTGCAAGCTCAACCCCAAAGATGTCCTCCAGCTGGAGGACGACATCTATCGACGCATCCATGCCTTCTTCTTCGTACTTACTGATCGTTCTCCTTGAAACCCCTACCATGGCAGCAAGAGTTCCAAGAGACATTGACTGACCCATCCTGGCTTTTTTAAGGATATCTCCTTCTATGGAGACATATAACCCACCCGGAGCTGCTGAGACTAGAGGAGGAACATTTTCAATAAAGTAATCGAAAAGAGTCTGTACATTTAAGGCGAGAATATCATAACGCATATACACAACGCTATCTTCAAGCATCTGGTCTCTGGTCTTTGCCCCCACGACAATAGCAGAGCCTCCAAGGTATTTGGCCAGGTACTTCATCTCTCTGGCAGTTTCTTCGTTCAGGCCGTCAATGTTAAATAAAACCTTGCAAAGTAATAGTGTTTCGTCTTTCCGTGCGGCAACGTCAAAGCTCCTCGGACGAATATTGCAGCGATCGGAGAGTGCAAAACCTGCACATGCCAATACATCGATAATTTGATGTATGAGAACCTCTTTTGTCATTCCAGTATCAATCTCTGTTTGAACATCTATATATATTTTTCTTTACTTTTGATAATCCTCACAGTAGAAGAAAACGTCGAAGAATAACGAAAACTGTAATTCTCCGAAACGCATCTGGGAAATTAAAAGGCAAAAACTGGAACTAAAAAAAATGATTATCGGAATTGATGATACCGACTCAAACGAAGGAATGTGCACAACGTATCTGGGAGCTCTGCTGCTGAAAGAACTTCAGGTCTACGGAGCGGTTGAGACTCTTCCACTTCTCATACGTCTGAATCCGACTATCCCCTATAAAACAAGAGGAAACGCTGCAGTAGCGCTGAAACTCAAGACTGACTGCCCTGAAAAAGTAATTGCTCACGTTGCTTCCAGAATAGAAGCATTTGCACGTATGGAATGCGAAAAAACTAATCCCGGCGCTGTTTTTATCCCGGAAAAAGCTTACGAAAAGCTCAAACCCGTTCTCAGAACCTTTCTGGAGAAAGCCGTAAAGGACGTGATCGAAATAGAGGAGGCAAAAAGCCTTATCTCGGAATCCGGAATTCCTTCAAAGAGCTTCAAAAACGGAAGAGGATTGATAGGTGCCCTTGCAGCATGCGGGGCTATGCTTAACCTCGAGGAGTGGGACCACACTTTTGAGTACCTGGCATACAGGAAAAAAGAAAAATGGGGAACCCCACGCGAGATCGAAAAGGAAAGTTTCTTTGAGGCTGATAGGAAGACTTATCCTGATACCTGGGACACCGTGGACCTTAAAAACAAACTTATTGTCTGTGTACCCCACTCGGCCGATCCCGTGCTTTTCGGGATTAGGGGGAAAAGCCCAGCCATAGTTATAAAAGCTGCGTCCCTTATCAGGGCCGAACCTGTTGAACGTTTTGCCATATATAGAACAAATCAGGGCACTGACATGCACCTGCTTTCCGCAGAAAATCTTACAGAAATAAGAGATATGCACTCTTACAGGTTCGAAGGCACAGTTTCCGCAGTTCCGAAAACTATTCATGGAGGACACGTTATTTTTCCAGTCCAGGATAAAGAAGGAAATGGAATTGACTGCGCAGCCTTCGAACCCACAAAAAACTTCCGCCTGCTCATAAGGAAACTCAGACCTGGAGATAGAATTGTAGTATCTGGAAGTGTAAGCTCTGGAACCCTCAACATCGAAAAAATAGAGATAAAAAAGCTGGCTCCCCTTTACAGGGAAGAAAACCCTATATGTCCAACCTGCGGAAAACATATGAAATCATCAGGCCAAACCCAGGGCTTCCGCTGTAAAAAATGCGGAACCCAGGCTACCTCAAAAGTCCTGTGTGAAGTAAAAAGAAATCTCACAACAGGATTATATGAAGTACCACCCTGCGCCCGCCGACATCTTGCAAAACCCCTGGTAAGGGAACAGAGTAATGACATAGAGATTAACCCTGCCCGCTAAAGAAAAAAAGAAGACTAAAAAAGCCCTCTTAAAAACTCAGAAACATAGAAAGTTTTCTTATTCCTAAATCAGTCCGCTTGACCGCAACCGTTGGGCCGCAACCGTTGGGCCGCAACCGTTGCGCCGGTTGATCACGCCGTTGTAATGTTTTAGATTTTGCAGTGATTTTCGCTCAAGCCTTTTTTGAAAAGGCTTGTGATCACGCCTATAGGGTTTGAGGATAAGGTTCTCAAATCCAAATGTTACTGGGGTTTTCGCTCAAGCCTTTTTTGAAAAGGCTTGCGGGCAAGCAGTTTTTTGAAAAGACTTGCGGGAAGCTCAGCTGAGTGGTACTTGGGGAGCACTTCTTTTATGCTCACTTTTCTCTATACGGTTTATGACTGAATTCAGCTGTTCTACAGAAATCTCGAGAGTGTTCAGAATAGTTTCAGGATCCTCATACTGTTCAAGCCTTTTGAGTACTTCGTCTACTTTTAAGTAAGAGATTCCAAGTTCGGCTTCATCTGTTTGACCTGCCCAGAGGCCTGCTGAGGGTTTTTTCGTGATAATAGATTCAGGAACTCCTAGTCTGCGAGAAAGCTCCCATACATCGGTTTTGTAAAGTCCACCTATGGGTTCGAGATCAACGCCTCCATCTCCATATTTTGTGAAGTAGCCAAGTAAGATCTCGGTTTTATTACCGGTTCCTATGACCATACGGTTCATCCGGTTTGCATGGAAGTAGAGGAGGGACATCCTGATTCGTGCTTTAAGGTTGCCCATGGAGAGACGGTCTGCAGATTCACTTTCAGGGATTGCAGCCATGAAAGCTGAGAGAATTCCTGAAATGTCAATAGTCTGAAACTCAATTCCCAACCAGTCTGCAAGAGTTTTTGCGTCTTTGCTGTCTTCAGAAGGGGTAAGGCTGGATTCGGGCATGTGGATTCCAAGCACCTTATCTTTCCCCAGAGCTTTTACGGTGAGCGTTGCGGCAAGGGCTGAGTCTATTCCTCCACTAATGCCTATAACAGCTCCGTCTACACCTGCTTTACGGATTTCGTTCCGGATAAAATCAATAATCCTGTTCTGCTCAATTTCAAGATTCATGCTGTCAATTCCTTGGTGCTTGTCAGGCATACTGTCAATTCCTTGGTACTCGTCAGGCATATAATAATTAAAATGCCTCAAGATCCTGAAAATTCAAGATCCTGAGGAAGTAGATTAGAAAGACGTCAGATTTAAATCACTATTCAAGTTTAAATGACTATTTTGAGAATTAAACAGCTTTATACACAGAAGTTCCAGATATATAAAACCTCAGAGAAAAAAAATAGAGCTATGATAAACTTATTTAATAAATGGAAGGTATAGGGAGTAATATATGCCTGGTAATATAATATAAATAACTGATTATCAGATGTACTTATAACCAACCAGTAACTGATTATCAAAAGTACCTCTAACCAATAACTAATTATCAAATGTACCTATAACCGACAAATTATTATCCGGATAAGGTTACAGGCTATAAATGGGGTTTCTCTGGATAGGAAGGCTGGACAGAAAATTCAAGACATAAAAGTTCCATTACAAACTCTCTGGGGTTAAAATCTACCTGATCAAAGGCATTGAAATAAAAAGACGGCTAATATACAAACAGGTAGCTCCATAATGTACAATCCGAAGAAATCGGAAAAAATCTGGTACCCGTATATTTTATGCGATTCTTAAAATAAAAATTATAATCAAAAAGACAACTATTTTCGGGATGATCTATGGAAGAAATACAGTTGAAGGTTGAAAAAGCATATCCTATCGACCTTGGAAGAGGAATTATCCGACTTGACCCTACAACTTTGCTGAAGCTTCAGCTCTCGCCAGGCGACATCGTGGAAATAAGAGGTAAGAAAAAGACCACGGCAAAGGTGTGGAGAGCTGACAGGCAGGACTGGGACCAGGGACTCGTGAGAATTGATAACTTCATCCGGCAAAATGCAGGAGTTTCCATAGGAGAGAAGGTAACCATCAAAAAGATTGAAGCCCCGGAAGCAAAAAAGCTTGTTCTGGCGCTTCCTGAAAGCATGACACAGGGGGGACCTGAACTTCAGTTTGGGGAACATGCAAATGAAATCATAAAAAGGCATATACTCAAAAGACCCGTTTTCAGGGGAGACATAATTCCTATAATAAATTCAATGTCTCAACCAATGACAGAATCCCTTACTACAAGCCAGGTAATTCCTCTGGTTGCTGTTGAGACTGACCCTGCAAATACAATTGTCCTTATTACGGAAGCAACACTTATCGAACTGCGTAAAAAGCCGGTGCAGGGGTACGAAAAAGCAACCCGAGGCGTAACTACCTATGAAGACATAGGAGGCCTCGGGGATGAAATTATGCGTGTCCGGGAAATGATAGAGCTGCCCATGAAGCATCCAGAACTTTTCGGCCACCTGAATATCGAACCTCCGAAAGGAGTCATTCTCTATGGCCCACCCGGAACCGGGAAAACCCTGATTGCAAAAGCCGTAGCCAATGAATCAGGAGCAAGTTTCCATTACATTGCAGGCCCTGAAATCGTAGGGAAATTCTATGGAGAAAGTGAAGAAAGGCTCAGGAAGATCTTCGAAGAAGCAACTCAGGATGCTCCATCGGTCATTTTCATTGATGAAATCGACTCCATTGCTCCAAAAAGAGAGAATGTAACAGGAGAAGTGGAAAGACGTGTGGTCGCCCAGCTCCTGACCCTGCTTGATGGGATGGTAGAAAGAGGGCAGGTTGTGGTTATAGGAGCCACAAACCGTGTGGATGCAATTGATCCGGCACTCAGAAGACCAGGCCGCTTTGACAGGGAAATACATATCGGTGTGCCTGATACCAAGGACAGGTATGAAATCCTGCAGATCCATACCAGGGGCATGCCTATAGAAAGAGATGAGGAAACTGAGGAGATCGGAAAAGTCGAAACCGAAGTTGACGAGGCTGTCCTGGAGAGGGAAAGAAAAGAAAAAGCAGACAAATACCTTATGTATCTGGCTGAAAGAACCCAGGGGTTTGTAGGCGCAGATCTGCTGGCTCTTGTACAGGAAGCTGCCATGCGGTGCCTCAGGGAAAACCTGCCTGACCTTGACCTGGAAAATGAACCAGTTCCACCTGAAAGGCTGGAAAAAATTGTTGTAACCAAGAGAAACTTTGAAGACGCCCTGACGGAGGCTGAACCCTCGGCGCTTAGAGAAATTTATGTGGAAATGCCCAAAGTTAGCTGGAATGATGTTGGAGGGCTCGATGAAGCAAAGCAGTCCATTATTGAGGCTGTGGAATGGCCCATCAAAAATCCGGAAAAGTTCGTTCACATGGGCATAAAAGCTCCAAGAGGAATCCTGCTTTATGGTCCTCCAGGAACCGGAAAGACCTTGATAGCCAAGGCTGTTTCCAAGGAGTCAAATGCAAATTTCATAAGCGTCAAAGGGCCTGAGATTTTCTCAAAGTGGCTTGGAGAATCGGAAAAAGCTATACGGGAAACCTTCAGGAAAGCCAGACAGGTTGCTCCCTGTGTAATTTTCTTTGACGAAATCGATTCAATTGCTTCTATGCCAGGGATGGAATCCACGGACAGCCGTACTTCAGAGAGGGTGCTTAACCAGCTCCTTACCGAGATGGACGGGCTTGAGTCCCTCAGAGATGTGGTCGTAATTGCCGCAACTAATCGCCCTAACCTTCTGGATCCTGCGATCATCCGCCCAGGACGTTTTGACAGGCTGGTTTACATCGGTTCTCCTGACCGGAAAGGCAGGCTCAAGATCTTCAGGATCCACACAAAAGACACACCTCTTGCTGAAGATGTGAACCTTGAAACCCTTGCCGATGAAACTGAGGGTTACGTAGGTGCTGATATCGAATCCGTTTGCAGGGAAGCCGTAATGATTGCCCTGAGAGAAAACTTCGATATAGAATATGTAGAAATGAGACACTTCAGGGAAGCTCTGAAGAAGGTAAAACCCACTATTACGGAAAATATTGCTCAGTTCTACGAAAAAATCGAGGCACAGTTCAAAGGAGGCCAGAGGCTCACAGATACATCTGGATACATCGGTTACAGGTAAAATTACAGGTTAGAATTACGTGTAAGAGTTACTGATAAGAACTACAGGTAAAAATTACAGTAAGAGCTGCATGTAAAATTACAGGTAAGAATTTAATCCAGTAACTCTTTAGAAGAGTAGTTTTAAAAGGAAAAAGTTTTAAAGATCCTGGTTTCAAATGGAATAAAATATTCGAAGTGGAAAGCCAGCTTTACCTAAACCGATAACATACTGCGAATGGAGATAAGATAAAATGTCGAAGGAATTTGCAAAGAACCTCTTTAACAAGCAGGTAATGGCTACCGACGGAACAGAAATAGGAACATTGAGTAACGTTGTAGTCGAGATTAAAGGGGGAAATATTATTGACATGGTGGTTGCCCCTAATGTCAATTTAGATACTTCCAGGTACAGGAAAGCGGATAACTTTATCCTCATTCCTTTCGATTCCGTAAGTGCCATTAAAGATTATATAATAATAGATAAGATGAAAGCAAAGACAAGCTAAAATCTAAAGAGGAAGAGGACGAAAATTCCTTTCCTTTCCTTTCTGACATTACATTTGTTTTCTTATTTTTCTTTTAACAGAGGAACTCTTCTAGAGGAACTCTTCTTTTAGTTCCGCCTGTTTTCATTAAAACTTGCTTTCGTTAAAACTTGCTTCATTAAAACTTGCTTTCATTAAAACTTGCTTTCGTTAAAACTTGCTTCATTAAAACTTGCTTTCATTAAAACTTGCTTTCGTTAAAACTTGCTTCATTAAAACTTGCTTTCATTAAAACTTGCTTCATTAAAACTTGCTTTCATTAAAACTTGCTTTCGTTAAAATCTGCCTTCGTTAAAAGAATTTTTGTTTTAGTCGTAATTTTTCGACCCAAAAAGGCTTTTCTAATTACAGTTTTAACCACAAATTTTACTTTCAGCAAGGAATGAAATGGAAAAATAAATGTAACTATTCAGGGTATAGTTAGCGGCGCTCCATTGAGCGCCGCGAGAATACCCTCTAAAACAGGTAAACCATTCTTTCTTATTGTTGAAATATATGCTCTAATTCTGCAGAAAGCTTCCGCTCCTCGTGCAGTTCTGAAAGTTCCTGATATTTTCTGCTGTAGCTTCATCATCCTGACATCTCTTTCTGCTTGATTATTCTCAAACGGAACTTTCAAGTCTGTCAGGAATCTCAGAATCTTGTCTTTATGTTCTATAAACCTATCAAGCAGATTCCTTGCTTTGGTTTTTGGATTCTTACCACGTTTTCCTCGTTTTTCAGGATTTAAAGAAGGTGGATTTTCTTCAATTCCTTTCGCGACTACAGCATTGAACCTTTTTTCTAATGCCTTAACTTGTTCAAAATCTAGATTTTTGACCTGCTCTTTACACTCATCAGCATACTTTTTCATTTCAGACAACAGCTCATTCATATCTTTAGCCCATTGCTGTTTATAATTCTCTTCAATTCCAGTAAGTTCTCTCTGGAGATGAACATTGCAAAGAGCATGATCACAATTATAACTGTTGTAAGGTTTCCATCCATCGTGAACTGCTACCCCTTTAAACTCTGGAAGAATTCCCATAGCATCAATAGCTTCGGATCCTCTTTTTGCATGAGTAAAATAACAGGTGTATTTGTCAGTAGAAGCTACATGAAGCCAATGTCTTTTTCCT
>NZ_LMVP01000078.1 GCF_002287235.1 Methanosarcina spelaei | reverse complement strand
GCTTATGCTCGGATGCGGTTGTGAAGACATATAAAGAAGGCAAAGTGGGAGTCACGGTCGGTTGCAGCGGCAGCAGGACATATGCCAAAATCGCAGATGAAGAAATGATTATGGGAATTCCTATAGAACATCTGGCTGATGTAGCTACTGGCCTTAAGGCAATTTGCCCGAAGTAACTTTCAAAAAGGGTATTTTTCAGCTTGTAGAGTTCCTCCGAAATAACGAACTCCACTAACTTGAGAATAACCTGATGTACTTGCTTGTTCGTTTCATCATCTTGAAGTTGAGAGATAGGTTTTCTATAAAACCTATCTCTCCTTCAAAAAAAGAATTACTTCAAAAAGAATTGCTTCAAAAAGAATTGCTTCAAAAAGAATTGCTTCAAAAAGAATCACTTCATATACAGTTCTTTTCATGAAATTTTGTTTTAATAATATATGAAAAGGTTATCAAAAAATACGTTTTTGTGAATATTGAGTTACTAAAAATTAAAAGTTTAATCTTCATCCTGAAATTTATAAAATAGATAAAATTATGTAAGTCTTTTTATTATTTACTCTCAAAAGATACAAGGTACACACCATCTGCTCTTTTTTGCCCTTTTACCAGCTCGCAATGCCTCAGGAGAGCAAACTGGTTCTCGGTTTCAAGAATAGATATTTGGAATTTTTTTGCAATTTCTTCCTTTTTTACCCCACCACTGGAGACGATAAATTCATAGATGGCTTTTTGCAGTTCAGTTAAGCCTTCCGTACCTTCAAGCCCGGCTTCCTTCCTGAAGAATTTCTTGGAATAAGCTGCCCAGGGATCACAGGCCTGAATCTTATGGTGAGCTTCTATAAAACAATCTTCACAGAAAAACTTGCCTTCCTCTTCTATGCAATCTTCTTTTTCCAATTCACACCCACAAATGTGGCATTTGACAGGATTAGTTATCTCGTCGGTCAATATTTCACCTCAGTTCTTAAACATCCAATTCATCCAGAATTTTAAGGACTACCACAGATCCATATGCTACTGCAGGCCCACCAGCCATTACTATGGCAGTACTGACAGCCTCCATAATTTCCTCACGAGTTGCTCCCAAACGTACAGCTTCAGGAACATGCTTCCATAAACAGTATTCGCAACGCAGGGATACTGCGATCGCAACCATCATGAGTTCTTTCATTCTAGCACTTAATACCCCATCCTTAACAACTTCAGAATGGAGACCAGAGAGCGCATTCATTACTCCGGGAAGTTGGCCGGCCATAACTTTTAGCTTTTCGTCCATGTCGATTTTTTCTGTCATGTTTTCACTTCCTGAACGAATATTTTCTGCCAAGTCCTCACTTTTTAAACAAATATGTTTTTAGAATAAGTTAAGAATCAAAAAGTACAATACATATTTCGTCTCCTATTTGCCGCCATTTCACAAGCTCACAGTGCCTTAATATTGCAAGCTGGTTCTTTGTTTCCTGGGGTGTAAGCCCAAAAAGTGTAGAGATTTTTTCAGGCGTAACCGCCCCTTCCGTCTGTATAAATTCACAAAGATCTTTTTGAATGTCTGTTAGACCTTCTGTACCTTCCAGACCATGACTTTTTCGAAAGAGTTTTTTAGAACGTACGGCCATAGGGTCCGCAAACTTGATTCTCTGGTGTTCTTCCAGATAGCAGTCCTCACATATTGCCCTCCCGTTTTCTACAATATACTCATTTTCAGGAACTTCCTTCCCGCACACAGGACATACTATAAAGTAGGAAATACTTTGATCGAGTTCCCGGTTGCCAGATTTATTCGTTTTTACCAGGCCGTGAAACTCCAGATAACTAATGATTTCATATACTGTCGATCTGGATAATCCATATCTTGCTTTTGCCTTTTTTATAACGTCTCGAACATGGAATCCACAGTCTATATGGGCTTCTTTTATGCATTCAATTATCCAGATTTCTTCTTCATCAAGTACAAGTTTCATCGAGTTCTCCCGTCAGACAACAAAAAACGGGGTTTTGGACTTTTCATGAGGTTTTAGATTTCCCCTTATTACTATGGCGAATTTTTGAATTGTGTTTTTTCCAATTAATCTGTTTCTCTATAATGATGAAAGTAATAACATATTAAGTTATCGATATTTATATATAGTATACTTTTTTCTTACAAGATAAGAAAATTAAATATAAGAAATTATAGACATGAAATTCTTGTTTTAATATGTTTTATATCCTAATCTTGGCTCCAAATTTTAAGTAAATGATATAGTACTGTATGCCGTGTGTAAATTATGTTAAATTATTAAGGCTTATAATACAGATTTTAGTGTAATCAAAACATATGAATCAAAACTTAATCCTGCTTACATAACGCAAAGGCGAAATGTATGGGGCTTTAGTGTTTGGAAAATCCCGGATAATAAAATGCAGCGCTCTTTGTGAAGATAATAGAAGTTATTTTCTTCAAATACAGTAAGTCTGTTTCTCTAATAGAGTAAGGGACTTAAATAGATCAGGCATTCAAAAAAAAACTTCACAAATGTGATATGCTTGGATATAAAGAACACAAGACAGATATTGAAAATCACTACCTTTTCAAATACCTTAAACTCCGTTTTAAACGGGTATATAACGCAAGTAGAAAGATTCTTAATTTTATAATATTTTAAATTTGGATACAAAGTATTATAAAGCTTTAAATTCGGCTTCGGATTTTTATTTAATAATATAAAAATAAGTATGTTTATATGTTAAAATTTCCCAGTGGGCTTCGATTACAAGTACCATGTAATCAAATTACACCTAATACGACAAAATATGAAAAGGAATTGGATAAATCAATTAATTTCCCATATTAAGTCTTTTAGAGTGGGTATTTAAAATCGAGTTTAATCTAAAATAAATAAGGAGAATAAACAATGCGAAAAACTATGTTAAAGACATTATGTGTTTTCACGTTAGTCTTTTTTGTCCTGTCAATGACAGGAGCAGCATGTAATAACAGCTGTAAAACGAAAACCGATGCAAGAAACGATACATTTACATGTAACTGTAAATCCAAGTCTTGTTGCTTTAATGTACTGAGTAATGACAAAGGATGCAACCTTAAGGTCGTAAAAACAGGACGTTTTACTACAGCAAAGGGTGGTAAGGTCTGTATGCAGAGTAATGGTAAATTCTGCTACACAAAACCAGCAAGTTGCAAAAACTCTTGCACTGACAGTTTCAAATACTGTGTAAAAGGTAAGGATGGAAAAACCGACTGTGCAACTGTTACAATTGCAGTTAAATGCTCTAGCTGTTCCAGCTGCACAACCTGCTGAAAGTACCCAAAAGTACTTGCTTCAGTAGGAATACTTTTGCAACCAAGCACATTAAAGGGAAAAGGAAGTATTAATCTTCCGGGATAAAATCCCAAACCCCTTTTAATGCTTTAACTTAATGATTTTACTTGAATTATAATTTAGAGGTAAGGAATTACCTGTTCAATTAACCTGTGTTTACGGTTCTTTACAATGTATTTTAAAATTATGCATAAAACAAGTTGATCTGAATTCCTCCGATTCCCCCAAAAGAAAATTAAATTGAAAGCAATACTATTTATGAAGAATAATTTAGTAGAATTTAACAAAATATTATAAAATAGAGCTATATTTTCAATTCTATGATTACAATATTAAGAAACTTCCCTTTACAGAGAAGCAATGAAATAGATAACAATCAATAAAAGTTTTTAGGTAGCTTCTGTCTATAGCTGGCCATATAGGTGAGATTCAGGTAGAAACTTCGAAGTGTTAGAATTAATATAAAATCATCCAGGATATAGCTATTTTTAACTTTGTTAAGCACCTTTACTTTCCTTCTTTATCGACTGTAAAAAACTAACTTTTCAAAAAGGTAAAGGAATGTAACTCGATATAACAACTAGTGCATCGATTCAAAAATTGATCCATGATCGAAAGAAGAATTTATTGATCAATGGATAGGTTTAGAATTTCAGTTTTATGAGTGTACTTAGGAATCGAAGCACTAGAGTTCTTCTGAATCCTATTCAAACCCTGCAATTACATCTTCTTTCTTTAAGGAGCCTGACCTGTTCTTCATAAGAGTCCACAAACTCGTCCTGAATGGTTTTTCCTGTAGCGAGGGCAGGATCGAGAGGAGTATGGTGTTTGTAACCTCGTTTTGTCATTTCCTCTACCAGGGCTTCATGCCTCAGATAAAGAGCTTTAAGCTTTCCTCTCCAGCGCATTGTTTCCGGATGGTGAGCATAGGCTTTCTTATTATTCGTGATTATAGACCAGAGAGCATGTAACTCACGGTGTTCCCCTAAAAGATGCTGCCTGCACATTTTCTCAGGAGGTATGTCCCAGATTCTCATAAGATGAATTTCTAGCACATCTAAGAAAGGGTTTTCGGAGATGAAAAAGAGTCTACTTAACGCAAAAATTAAGACCTATGTTCTGTGTCTGATTCTTTATTCTTATACATATTTACATGCTACATGAGAAGATATAGCCCATGAAACGTGGGATAGTCTGGTTTTCGGGAAATTTTCTACTGGTTGTTACATACTTTTTATCCGCTCCTGCGCTTGCCCACGTGCCAATTTTCGGAGGGGAAGGCAAAAATATTGAAACAGCAATCCAGATTGAAGACCCTTCGAAATCAAGGGTATTTTATGGGGAATTAGATTCCGGAGATTTTAGGTATTATGGTTTTAATGCGGAAAAAGGAGAGAGAATTGTACTCGGGCTCACTATTCCTGTTGAAGATGGAAACAAGGGTTTTACCCCGCACCTGATTCTTATAGGACCTGGACTTAAGGATGAAGGAAAAGTGCCCGATAAACTGGAAGTGCCTGAAGGATACGGTGCAAAAGTTCTTTCCTACAACCTGCCTGAGAGCCCTGTATATGAAGGATTTACCCCAAGCGCCTTTTACTCACCTGTTAAGCTCGATATCAAAGCTCCAGAAAGCAGAATGTATTATGCTGTAGTAGGAGCGGCACAGGAAACAGATTCGAGAGAAGGAGAAAATGTGATATATGAAAAAGGTTTGCAGGAAATCCCAAAGGAAGGAAATTATGGGCTAATTCTGGGGTACAGAGAAACTTTTACCTTGAAAGAATGGTTATCCATACCTCTGAGTCAGATAAAGATATATCATTGGGAGGGTCAAAGCCTGTTTTTGATCCTTACTCCACTTGCACTAACCTTTGCAGCCGGGCTTCTAGCAATTTTCTTAAAAAGGGAAACTGTAGCAGAGTACAGTCCGGCACGCATCTCAGGAATGCTTGCAGGCCTTTTTTTTCTGGGTACAGGAGTAACATATATTTTTCAGATGCTGATTTCGTTGAGTAAAAGTTCATATTCTTCAGAAATTGGCATTACTCTCATTTTAATTTTGCTAAGTATAGGACTTGGAATTATCGCAATAGCTTTAACCCTTAGAAATGAAAATTATGGTAAAAGATCAGCAAGAAAGCGACTTTACTTCTTTGGTTTGGGAATACTCGGGCTTTTATTCTGGGCAGGATGGTTTATAGGTCCTCTTCTGGCATTTGAAGCAGCATTGTTGCCCTGGAAGCTTAAAAGATAAAGTTTAAAGCCAAAAATAAGAAAATATTAGGAAAATATTAAAGAAAATATTAGATATAAATAAAATGTGTCTTGAAGAGATTCTGTTCCAAAATCCAGTGATTTTTGTATTTCTTGATTGAAAATCTGAATTCGAAAGAAGAATCCGGTTTTCATCAAGATCAATATTCGATATCTAAAGACTTCAACCCCAATGTCGTATCAAACGGATTGTGACCACTTACAAAATCCAGTGATTTTGAATTTTACATTCATCACTGGATTTTGGTACTGAGTCCTTGAAGACCTGAGAAGAAAATGGGTAATCACCTATTTTATCCTAGAAATATCACGCCAGGGTACAGTCTTGGTACAGCCTTGAGGCAAAGAATTGAAGACAAAGTAAGGATAGAAAAAGTAATATAAAAAACAAAAATTAAAGAAATAAGAATAAATTTTAAAATAAAATTGTTAAAGGAGCAAAAAATAATCAAAAAATAATATTATAAAAAGGAACAAAGTAACCTTATCTTAATTTGATATTCAGCCTTCTGAAAAAACTATGGCTGGTTAAGGTCTCTTTCACAGTGTTAACGCTGCTAAGGAGTTTATTAATTTATAATTTAGTGGTGTGTCGTAGCCTCACGAGTGTGATATGTGTCAGCTCTTGTAGCGAAATAAATCGCATAAAGCGCTGCAAGCCCAACAATTATGTACACAATTCTCGAAAGTGTACTTCCTACCCCGAAGATAGCATCCACAAGGTTATAGTCGAAAAGCCCTACAAGCCCCCAGTTTAATCCACCTATTATAACAAGTATAAGTGCAATTAAATCTACTGGATTTCTTACTGCCATATATATCACTCCATTTTTATTTTATTTTCCTATATTTTATAATAGGAAGAAATATAATAACCCCGATATTAAAATTAGATGTACTTGTATTTATATGTGACTATTATAAAAACTAGAGCCTTTTAGAGAAAAAAAATAGAAAACTAGAAATTAAATCTCACTATAGCCATGTCCTCGAGTTCAGGATTAAATAACCCATTCCTTTACGAAGGCTTACTGGTGAGTATCAGAACGTACCAAATAGCCCAAATACTAAATATATAGAGATTACGTAAAAAATTAAATTTATAAATACTTTACCGGCTTTATAGTCAGAAATAGCTTGATACTCATTTTCATATAGCTCAACGTACAATCTGTACTTTATTGATTTTCGATTCCAATTATCAATGAACACGCAAAATGATCCTACTAGCATAATAAAAAAGCTAGACTTTGTTGCTAAATTGACAACAGTCGGATAACTTTTTATTATTAAAAAAGTAAGTATAATGCCGTCAAGACCTACGAAATACTTATAATAATTATCTAGAGAAAAGTAGTGCCGATTCATGTTTTTACACCGTGTAAATTCATTTAATAAAAAGAAAACATCTAGATAAATATTAACTTAATGCTTCAATGCGAATTATGTTTACCTGCTGATTCGTAAGTTTGAAGGCCAGTCCATATAAAGAACTAGATCCGTTTTAAGCTCAAACCCTAGAAACATAAAAAGCACTTCAATCATCTGGGAAAAATGTAAATCTAAGTTTCAATAAATTTGCATACATACCGGCTAAAGTTAAAATTTTGACTGCAAAGTAAAACAAAAATTTGTATAAATTTTTTGAATAAAATTGAAAATTTCTACAGAACCGGATATTTTTCAATATACGATTTAATGTCGAACTTTCTTTTACTACCCTCATAACTCATGTATCTGATTTTTCCAAAAATTTCTCTTTCCTGCCAGGCACGGTCATGAACCCCTCCGATACTCCAGGCGATTCCAGCATATCCATTCGGGTCTCGTCCATCCAGTTCGTATTTATCGTTCAGATAGATTGCAGTCTCGAGGGCTTTTTCGGGAGATTCGCTCCATTCGAGAATCTTCTTTGCCCAGTACATCCGCATATAGCTGTGCATTTTTCCGCTTTTTAGGAGTTCTATCTGGCTGGCGTTCCAGAGAGGATCATATGTCCTTCCTGTTTCCAATTCTTCCAATGTAAAAATATGACTTCTTTGATCATGCCTATGAGAGTTAAGGGTTTTCTTTGCCCATTCAGGAAAGCCATCAAAACTATCATAAGAAGGATTATAATAGCAGAAATTATCGGCAAGCTCTTTACGCACAAGGAGCTCATCGAGAAATACTCTTTTTGATTCCATGTCAGCTTTTGTTTTTTCTACTTTGAGAGCTACCCTTTGAGCTGAGATCTGTCCAAAGTGCAGATAAGGAGAGAGATTGGATAAGGCATCTTTAGTTGGGTCATTTCGCAGAGTAGAGTAAGAGTCAAGCTTATTAGTGAGAAATTCATTCATAACTTTTCGTGCAGCTGTTTCTCCAGCTTCGAAAGGTACAAGGTCAGGTAAGAAACCTGCTTTTTCTTCAAGAAATTCCCCCGGAAAAAGAGATCCAGGTTTATTTTTTTGAAATTCTGAAAACATTTCTGATTTTTCGGAGTTTGCAGCGATTTCAGGAAATTCGGAATTTGCTTCAAGCTCAGGATACTCCGTAAGGAATTCAGGAAGGAGCTTTAAGAACTTAGGACGAAAAGTATGGGCAGCATATTCCTGCTTATTAGAAGCTTCCCAGCAGGGAACGACATTATGGGCATCAACCTCAAAGAAGGGTACATTAATGCCTGATGCGATTTTTTCTGTCCATACTCTCTTAATCCTAAGTGGACTAAAATCAGTAACAAGAATTCCAATTTCATATCTCTTAATAAAATCCGGAATTTCTTCTTCAGGGTCTCCTCGAAGGAAAAAAAATGGAATTTTTTTCCTTGCAAGAGTAGCTTCAACTTCTTGCAACCCTTTGAGCATAAACTCATATTGTCTTCTTATAGCTCCCAGAAATTTATCTACCAGACAAAAGACAACGAAAACAGGCACATCGGCTTCCAACGCTATTTTTCGGGCAAATAGAAGAGCCCAGTTGTCCTCAACCCTCTGATCACGGCTCATCCAGTAAGCAACCGGTCCTTTGCCTGGTTTCCCGGATAGAATGGTCCGAATACGTTTAGGGTTCATTAATGGTTTTTGGGATCCGGAATATATAGAGCTAACATAAGGATGACTCAGTTCCAAAATCTAGTGATGAAAGTAAGTGTAACATCACTATATAAATTTATAATTCTATAACTATGTAATGATGTTACGGCAAAAACAATGGTAATTATAAATCTTACTCTTAATAACTTATCGGAACTCCCTGCTCTCTCATACCTTTTTGATAGTTATAGCAATGATTACGAATATACCACAAGAGGAATTTTTCGTAGAAAAATTCCTCCAGCCTGCCCTATTTGCAGTGCTCCTATGGTTCATAACGGCTATAATCTATACATCAAAAAAGGTCTTGGAAAAATCAGCATTGGTCGATACAAATGCCAAAATTGTGGTAGTACAGACGAAGAAGATCATAGTTTTTGGGAAGGTCTGAAAACTTTACTTTTTGATTCATTTAATAATTTTTTCCAGGTGCTCAGATACCATAAAGTTTCTTATGATGGAATTTCTGATATAATGAGCTTCATATTTCCAAGATCAAGAAGCACTATTTTTAGAACATTCAACAAAGAAATGGAACAGGAAAATGTTCCAATTTTAGAAAATGTACATATGGTGCACTATGACGAACAGCATCCAAAAGAGGGACGTTGTCAGAAATACCGTTTAACATTACTGGATGCAAAAACTCAAAGAACAATAGCAGATGAACTTTTTGAGGATAAAAGTTCAGAAACCATCAAAACGTTTCTACGAAAAAATCTAGATACATCAGAACCTGTGTTTATTGTTACGGATTTTGATAAGAGATACCCAGATATTTTAAAGGAAGTTTTTGGGGATAAGTTAGTGCATCAATACTGTTTGATGCACTTAAACAAGCTTATAGTTAGCGATTTTCCGAAGAAAACAACAATTGAACAGGAACTATTAAAATACAGGTTATTGAATATATTTTACAATCGTGAAAATGAGATTAAATTCCTGGAAAAAATTCTATCTGAAGAACTTAACGTAATTATGAATGAAGAAAAGCATCAAGAATGGAGTATAAAGGCAAAAAAGGAATTTAACCGATTTAGATATAAATTGAAGCTAGAAA
>NZ_LMVP01000077.1 GCF_002287235.1 Methanosarcina spelaei | reverse complement strand
GGGAGAGGAATATGAAAATATATACCTCTAGTTGCGTTAACCTGCCGAAGCTAGGATTAATATAAAATTACTGACATTTTAGGGTGTAGATAAAAGGGATTAGAAGCAGTCTATACATATGAAAATAATAATGGAAACCATAGAACGATATATATTTTTCTATTTTTTGCATTAAATCCAAGACTGAGGATTTTATAGTCCAGGGTGAAATTTTACAATTCAGGACTAAAAAAGAGATTTCTTTTTTCAGATCTCTTTAAATAAGTCATAGTTTTAAATAAGTTATAGCTTTAAATAAGTCGTAGTTTTAAATAAGTCGTAGTTTTAAATAAGTCGTAGTTTTAAATAAGTCATAGCTTTAAATAAGTTATAGTTTTAATTTAGAATTTATTAGAGAAATGTTGTAACCTTGTATCTAATAAGAGAAGTGAGAGAATAGACAAGTAGACTAAGACCTATCATCTCCATTTTATTATATACTACTTTCTGACAGCAAACTGATCAGACAGATGTCTCTTAGATGTTTCCAAAGTTTCAATAGTTTTATTTATACTATGTAGATCATTTAAAATAGTTTTCATTTCCGGATAAGTTAATTTATCCACTTCCCCGCAAGATCTAAAAAATACCTTTTCATCTCTATAAATCATTTTCAATCTCATTTCTATAAATCATTTTCAATCTCATTTCTATAAATCATTTTCAATCATATGACCACAGATAGAAGTGCTTTTCCATTGATTCAACTTCTCGCCCTGGTTAATGATATTTACTCCTGAGAAAAAGCGCATGAACAGTTATAGTAATTATATCGACTATACCCATAATTATATTACTACTATTAGGTATAACAGATTATTATCATGCTTTTATCCTTTCTCAGAAAAAGTTAAGAAAAAGAATAAAAGACTGTGTAGAGCATTAAAGGCGTAATATAGCTTTAAGAGCTTGATAGAGCTTTAAAAAACTTAATAGAGCTTGAAAAAGCTGATAAAGCATTAAAATGTGATTTTTTTATACTTCTTTTGGGTTAATCGGTAAAGTGAAGTAGAAGGTTGCACCTTTACCAAGTTCGGATTCTACCCATATATGTCCACCATGTCGCTCTATAATTTTCTTACAAATTGCAAGCCCTATTCCTGTTCCCTGGTATTCTTCCTTTTTATGAAGCCGTTTGAAAACTTCAAAAATTTTCTCCGAATACTTAGGATCAATTCCAATTCCGTTATCCTGTACTGAAAATAACCATTCACTCACTTTATTCTCTACAGAAATTTTCTTTGCAGAAATATGGATTTTTGGCGCTTCCTCACCGTGGAATTTTATCCCATTGGCGATCAGGTTCTGAAATACCTGCGCTAGCTGGGTGTTATCTACCGTTACTTCGGGTAAAGGATCACAGGTAACAGTAGCTCTATTCTGTTTAATATACAGATATAAACTGGATAGTACCTGATTCAAAATGAGCTCGGAATCCGTAGGTTCAGGTTCTCTTGCTCTTGTAGTCACTCGAGAAAACTCTAAAAGATCACTTATCAGGACCTGCATACGAGAAGCCCCGTCGACTGCAAAATAGATATATTTATCAGCTTTTTCATCAAGGTTTCCCTGATATCTTCTCTGTAAAAGCTGTAAATAGCTTGATATCATCCTCAAGGGCTCTTGTAAATCATGAGATGAAACATATGCAAACTGTTCTAACTCATCGTTTGAACGTTGAAGTTCTTCTAATTTCGATTTTAAGGTTTCTTCTGCTTTTTTACGTTCGGTGATATCTCTAATTATCACTGCAATCTTTACAGTACCGTTTTTATCGTGGAATAATGCACTCGACATCTCACCGGGAAAGATTGTGCCGTCTTTCCGCCTGTAATTTAGTTCTCCCTTGAACTTGCCTGTCCTGGCTCTCTCCTCCAGAACAAACTGTAGTCTAGGGTCGGATGTATCTACAATCCCATCCCTTCCAACTTTGATGATCTCTTTTTCGGTCATCCCGAAGATCCGGCATGCTTCGGGATTAGCTGCATAAATGGTTCCATCCGGTGAAGTAAGAAGAACGGCATCAATGCTGCTTTCGAAAAAAGTCCTGTACTTCTCCTCACTTTCTAGCAAAGCTTCCTCTGCCTTTTTACGCTCGGTAATGTCAATACTCATCTCAAGAATTAATGGCGAACCGTCAACATCAGTGAACGGGAAATTGTAAACATCAAGCACGCTTCCATTATGAGTGGTGACTTCCCAATTGTGGGGTTGACCTGTTTCAAGTACTTTATATGCCTCACAGAACTCGCAGGGCCTGGTGAACCCAAAACGAAGTTCATGACAGTGCTGATTCTCACTATATTCGCCAAACTTCTCACGGAAGCTACGGTTGGTGAAGGCGTAATGGTGATCAGGTGTTAATAAGCATATCATTGTTGGTAGCGTCTCCAGTACATCAAAGAGCCGGCGCCGTTCAACCTCGACAGCTTCGACAACTTTACGGCGTGCCTCGCTCTCTAGCAGCATCTCTTCAGCCCGCTTGCGTTCTGTGATGTCGTTCCAGGCGACGATGCCACCGGTAATATTTCCTTCGGCATCTCGAATGGGAGCAGCATTGCAAAGCAGGGATAACTTCCCTCCAAATGTGTTCAACTGGACTAGCTCGACGTCTCTGACCACCTCACCTTTTTGGATTGTTCTGGCAAGTGGTACATCATCGATTGCCAGAGGAGTTATCCCGTCAGGTTGGTAAACCGCCAATTGATTAATTACCTCCCCTACAGACTTGTCGGCATGAGCGCCGCCCAGTAGTCTCTCACCATGTCGGCTGACCATACGCATCCGACCTGATGCGTCGGCTATGCTAATGCCCACAGGCACGTACTCCATCAGAGCTGCGAGCAACCGATCACCCTCTTCTGCCTTCATCAACGCATTCCGTAGGTTTTCCTCAGCTCGCTTGCGCTCGATAGCCACGGATACCTGGTCGGCTACTGTACTCATAAGGGCAAGCTCGTCTTCCGTAAAGCCTTTCTTGCTCCTCGTACCAAAGGAAAGTGTGCCTACTGTACGATTTCCAATATGAAGCGGCTGGCAAGAATATGCCTGGATCCTCATTGACCGCACAAGATCGGCCCGCTTATCCTCGTTATTCTGTACATCTTCGGAGACAATACGGCAACCCTCAAGGGCCACACAACCACAAATTGCCGTTCCTTTATCCAGCCATTCAATCTCTTTAGCTACATCCGTGTTTACCCCGGAGTAAGCGTTGAGACGGAGCCTGCCCTGAGTCTCATCGAAGACATAATTAAAGAATACATTACAGTTCAGGTGGTGCATCACTTTCTCGGCGATACTCTGGATCGTTTTCTCAGGGTTTTTGCTAGAAAGGAGAAGAGCATTAGCTTCGCTCAGTAGCTTAAAGCATTTCTCGCTCTCTCGCAACATCTCTTCAGATCTGTTACGTTCGGTAATGTCGCGCACGATAGCCCACATCGATATCGATTGGCCAGCTGCATCGACTGCTAGTATGGATCGCAGTTCAACTGGAATGATCGTCCCGTCTTTCAGTCGATACTCCTTCTCGTAAACATCGGAGTACCCGCGCGGGATGATCTGTTCCCTGACAATGCGATCTTCGACAGCATGCCAGCGCTCAGGCGTCAGTTTCTGATAAGTAAGAGTACGCAGTTCCTCGGGTGAGTATCCGAGCATCTGGCAATAGATATTGTTAAAGTTAATAATTCGTCCATCCATGCTGACCTGCACAAAAGCATCACGTAAGTTATCGTGCAACAATCGATAGCGTGCCTCAGATTGGCTTAGTGCCTTATTTGCTTCCTGGAGTTCTTGAGATTGAGTTTGCAATTCCTCAGATTTCACCTGAAGATTTTCATATGCCTGCTGCAATGCTTCTTCGATTTTTTTGTACTTTGTCGTTTCACGTAACGAAAGAACCAGACCCGTTACGGTTCCGCAGTCGTCCTTGACCGGCGCAAGGCTCCAGTCCCAATATGTGATTCCGCGTTCGGGCTGATCAGAATAGACAAATTGCTTGTCCTTGTAGAAGACCCCTTTACCGGTGTCTAGTACTTGCCGGAAAATTGCTTTATTTTCCTCATTGGGATATAGAGCAAAATGGTTTTTCCCAACCAAATCTCCCGGTTTCATATTGCACGTTTCGGCATAAGCGGAGTTGACCCATACAAAGTTGAACTGAGGATCTAAAAAGACAAGCATAACGTCAGTGGCCTGCATGATACTCTCAAGTAAATTCCGTTCTCGTTGCAGGGCTTCTTCGGTCTGCTTACGCTCGGTAATATCTTCTATCAGAACAAGACCGGAAGCCTCACTATTGCTTCCGAGAAAGTTAGTACCAATAAGTCGTATCCAGATTATCCGGCCGTCTTTACGAATATAGCGTTTCTCAACTTCATAATAATCACGTTTACCGGCTATTAACTCAAAAATTAAAGGCATTTCAATGTTCAGATCGTCCGGGTAAGTGAACTCTGAAAAGAACTTACCTCGAAGTTCCTCCTTTTCATAACCTAGCATGCGTTCTACTGCAGGATTGCTTTGTATTACTCGCCCTTCCAGGTCCCCTACTATAATACCCATTTTAGAACGCTCGAAAATAGAGCGGAAATTTTTTTCACTTATATCCAAAACTTCTTCTGCTCGCTTTCGGTCAGTAACATCTCTCCAGAATACGGAAATACCTGATCCAGATGGATAGATACTTATCCAGTACCATTTTTCCAGGACCAGACTTTTGATCTCGAAATTAGCTGGCAGCCGAGTTTCCATGACTTTCCCGTACATTTCCTCGAACTTGCTATTAACCATATAAGGAAATTTTTCCCAGATATATTCCCCTAATAACTCTTCAGGCTCGAAATTACCATTACGTGCAGCTTGCTGGTTGATATATGTGAACCGCCACTCCTTGTCCAGCTCAAAAAACCCATCTTGAATACTGCTCAACAAATCGTTAAGGTGTTGTTCGCTTCTTATTAAAGCGATTTCCATCTGTTTGCGCTCAGTAACATCCTGAGCAGTACCGATTAGCTTCATCGGCCTGCCGTTATCATATATTGTTATCGCTTCGGCATGGATGAGCCGTTTTTTATTGTTAGGCAAAATCACCTGATAGTCTAGATTATAAGGTGTGTTTCTCTTGATTGTCTCATCCAGAATATCCAGAACTCTTTGCCTATCTTCCGGAACAAGCAGGTCGATGTACTGCTGGAAGAACGTATTCGAGTCAGGCATGAGGCCGAAAATACGATAAAACTCGTCAGAACCGGTTACCAAATTGCTCTCCAGATCCAACTCCCAGCTGCCCACATGAGCAATTTCCTGGGCTTTTTTCAGGTCGGACTCATTCTTTCGCAGTTTTTCTTCAATCTCTTTCTGCTCACTTATGTCGAATCCATAAATGTTTACGCATTCTTCTTCGGGTAACGGGTGAAACGAGACCGAGTATATCTTTTTTCCCACATTAAGTTCTATTTTCTCAGAGCTATTCTGAAAAATTACTCTCTGTATAATCTTTTCGACATGAAGAGGTATCCTTTCTCCAACTCTCACGCTCCACTCTTGCAGTATGGGCTCACCAGCCTCATTTGAGTAAATAAGTATTCCGTTATTTGCTACACTAAGTACAGGATTTGGATTTTTTGCAGGAAATTGTTCCATTTTTGTTTTCATATTTCCCTTCAGACCCCCTTGTTTGACGGCAATAGGCTTACATTCAATGACCGCTAAGAATTATTCTTATCTGTATATTAGTCTTTATTTATTTTTTATAAAATTAAAAGCCGTTTATTACCGTACATTAAAAATAGCTTTTATAAAAGGAAAGGATCAGAATGTGATTTGGTGGTAAAAATACCCGACAATTCATCGGACAAGCTACGAATATTAAATAAAAATGGGGTACAATAATTGTTTTATAAGTTTTTACTTTAAACTCGTATTTAATGACTCAAGGCTAAGTTGTAAGTATCGCATAATGAGGAAATGGTACCAAGCGTTGAGACAATAAACCAGTTTAATGATTGCTGGAATGTTAAAGAGATCAGTCACATTGTAAGAACCCAGCTAAAAAAGTAGCTACTGATTTTGCAGGCTATGCAGATAGAAAAATAATTCTTAGTGATCAAGATTATTTAATTTCTATTTTCAATTGTCTTGTATTCCCGGATGTTCAACAACCTTCAGAAGAAGATCACCGGATCAGAGATGCGAAATACGCATTAGAGGCGCTTTAGAAGGACTTTTTAAACAAGATCATTGAATTCGAAGAAACTTATGGTGTGACCTTTTCAGGAATTGAAACGAATATCTCAAACGAACCCGCCTGGGAAAGAGAGAAGCTAAAGCATACCAATTCCTTGATTTTATACAGTGATTTATCATAACACTTTTTTGTAAAAAACGGATTTTCTTTTTTTCTCTACAGGTCCCTTATGTCATTGTGGTTATCACCATCAAGAGACACGAAAATGTTGTACCTGCTTATTCTATATACAATTTTGAATTCCTACCGTCGAATGTTACGGAGTACTCATCAAGAATATTTCTACCTATCAAGATATCTCCTGCTGCCTCATTATAAAAAACTTCAATATCGTTGTGTTTGTTCTGAAGGAATTCTAAATCAATAAAATTATACCATGTATTAACTGTGTCTCCAACAACGCTTACACTTGCCATTAAATCCTTATCTAACCCGAGTTTAAACCAGATGTCTTCTGGAATGACAACTGCATCTGAACCAGTATCAAGATATGCACAGGCTTTATGCCTTTTCCCTAGAACTGGATTAACGAGAGTTACAACGACAAGAGGGTCATTATCGTAATAATCAAAAGTAGCTTTTTTATGCATAGTTTCTATTCCTAAGGCGGGCAACTGAAGGATTTTTACCTACTCTACGCACAAAGAAACGGTGACCTGGACGCTTTTTTTTTGCTTGCAAACTAACATCTTTAAGGTGATCACCGACAGATACAATGTCATTAACATCAACATCTATAGCTATGATTTTTCCATTGTACAGTTTTTCCCATTCTTCCTTATGGGCTTCGTAGATACGTTTTGCTTCTACATCGAATTTATTAGGATCTGACATTGTACTCACCTTTTTGATTAGTTCTTTTCTGTGAATTATGTCTTATTATCTAAATAATAATATCGGCTTGCAGATACTCACATAAGAAACATTCTTCTAACCAATTTGCCTTCAATCTCGATGTAAAATTCTAGTTTTAGGAAATGTCTATACTTATTGATTTTACCCGGATTGTCAGCTGGCCAAGGCAGCTGTAGGTATCAACGATTAGCACAAAACGGAAAGAACAAAGAGATTAGTATAAGGGTCCTGGTGTGAACGATGGGACCCAAACTATAGACAGAAAGGAAAAAGAAAGAAGAATTAATTATTTTACAACTTTGTAAAGAGGTTCGCCTAACTTTTCATTTCCGTTTTCATCTAGTTCTCGGATCGTGTACTCTGTGACTATCAAATCAAAAGTCTGGTCCGGATCATCCGCTAACTTTCGGATATCATCAATTTCTAAATCAATTGGTGTAGGTTCGTCATCATCTTTGAGTTTTACTAAAATTTCTTCGTAGTTGTTGATCTCTGCGAGTTTTTCAAGTGCTTCAATTATTGACATTTTCATACTTTTATTCCTCCGTATCTTCAATCTCTACAAAGTCCTTGATAATATAATCACATGTTGAAGAAGGACACATCCAGCCAGCGGGAATATAAGCCCGTCCCTGGCTCTTGTCACCTCTGAAAGATACCCGAACCAAGATTTCCCCACATTTAGGACATACGGGTTTAGGAACTGCCTTTTCACCGTTCGGTTTAATCTGGCCTTGCCTTCGCTTTTTTTCTACCATCAGTTAACCTCTTATCTGTTGTAAAGTGGAGCGCAGCATAAGATAATTTCGGAAAAGAAAGAATTTAGAACTTTGAGAGATAATCGTTCTTATACTCTCTCACGAAGTCTTTATAAGTTCTCAAAAGAGTTGTTTGTCCAGGCCTTTTGACTCGAAGCAGACCAGGGCAGAGAACCTCAAATGTGAACCCCTTTTCTTTTTGATAGTACTCAATTCCTTGAAGGAACCAAGGTTTGAACTTCAAAGGCTCTTTAGGCTCCAATGCATAAACAGCTTTCCGGCCATATCTTGAAATTCTCTGTCTGTATTGAGTTGCTTTGATCCTGTTCAATTCTCTGTTCAATTCTCCTTTTAGGGTTGCCATCTCGGTTACGCTCCTATTACCTTACTGCAAATAACTATATGGCGTTCCAAGTATATATAATTAGCTACGTGGCGTTCCACATAGTTGAGTAATGAGTAAAATCGATGACAGAAGGATGAACTATTCTAAGCCGATTTAAGACGTTTTTAGAGGACCATAATCTCCCAAACATACCTCCAAAAATGGGAAAGCTTAACAAAGCGCCTGAGATAACGCAGATATCAAACGTGAGCGCCTGAAAAAATCGAAACATCGAATCGAACAACATAAAAACAATTTATTCATTCATATGCATTATAAGAATGAAATCCAAGAGGAACATTTCAGTTCAAAGTATGACATTATCTTTAATCTAACAAGTTCATTTTTTGCAATGGAAACATACCAACCCAAAAATAGACCAAAATCCTGAAAATTTCCACTGCAAAAAAATCCAGATCATTAACACCATTAGTATGAAAAATTAAAAAGTTAGTAACACTTGCTTAAATATTAATTCGGATTTTACCTTTATTTCCTGTGGAATGTTTGGGTTTTAGGAAGTCATCAAAAATGACAATTAAGAAAGGATGTCTGGGCCTGACTTCTTTACTCAAAAAAATTAACGTTATCGGTTGAGCCCACCTATGTGTTTTTGTTTAGTCGTGTTACAAAGACTATATGTACAAAAATGACAAATAAGAAAAATCATTATCAGTAGGATTGATTTTTTGACCTTGATATTTTAGCCTTCGATGAGGGTATGATAAGTGTATAAGAGATATTTAGAAATATGGTAACTATTCAGGGTATAGTTAGCGGCGCTCCTTTGAGCGCCGCGAGAATACCCTCTAAAACAGGTAAACCATTCTTTCTTATTGTTGAAATATATGCTCTAATTCTGCAGAAAGCTTCCGCTCCTCGTGCAGTTCTGAAAGTTCCTGATATTTTCTGCTGTAGCTTCATCATCCTGACATCTCTTTCTGCTTGATTATTCTCAAACGGAACTTTCAAGTCTGTCAGGAATCTCAGAATCTTTTCTTTATGTTCTATAAACCTATCAAGCAGATTCCTTGCTTTGGTTTTTGGATTCTTACCACGTTTTCCTCGTTTTTCAGGATTTAAAGAAGGTGGATTTTCTTCAATTCCTTTCGCGACTACAGCATTGAACCTTTTTTCTAATGCCTTAACTTGTTCAAAATCTAGATTTTTGACCTGCTCTTTACACTCATCAGCATACTTTTTCATTTCAGACAACAGCTCATTCATATCTTTAGCCCATTGCTGTTTATAATTCTCTTCAATTCCAGTAAGTTCTCTCTGGAGATGAACATTGCAAAGAGCATGATCACAATTATAACTGTTGTAAGGTTTCCATCCATCGTGAACTGCTACCCCTTTAAACTCTGGAAGAATTCCCATAGCATCAATAGCTTCGGATCCTCTTTTTGCATGAGTAAAATAACAGGTGTATTTGTCAGTAGAAGCTACATGAAGCCAATGTCTTTTTCCT
>NZ_LMVP01000076.1 GCF_002287235.1 Methanosarcina spelaei | reverse complement strand
GGGATTATCCTGCAGGCGTAGTTCAATCCTCACCTGCAATCTCCACATACTACGACGACGGGGATGGGGAAGTATATATTTACTTCACAGAAAACACTGCTGCAGGCGGCGTATACTGCCTCAAGGACTCCCCCGGCTCCACGAGCCCTGAACTTGTCTGGAGTTACAGTGATAAAAGCAAGACAGCCTATACTCTTCAGGGAGTTGCAATCTCAGACGGCTGGATCTATTTTGGAACCGATAGCAAGTGCATCTTTGGATTTACAGCTCAAGACTCACAGGCTCCCTCGGCACCTGCTGCTGACTTCAGCGGATCCGCGCTTTCCGGGAACGCGCCCCTTTCAGTCCAGTTTACGGACAAGTCCACAGGTACCCCTACATCCTGGTCCTGGGACTTTGACAATGACGGAACTGTCGACAGCACGGAGCAGAACCCCAGCCATATTTACAATAAAACAGGCAACTACACTATCAAATTGACTGTAAGCGACGGAAACGACAGTGATGTTAAAGAAGTCCAGGACATGATCAAAGTCACTACTGCAGGGGAAGAGCCTCCTGTAGTCTCTGAGGACACCTGGTACCAGTTCCACAAGGATGCGCAGCACAGCGGGTACACGGACTCCGATGCTCCTGACAGCGCTAGCCTTGCCTGGACTGCCAAGCCACTTAACGAGACGTATTCCCTTGTCCCGAGTTCAAGCGTGTCTATTGCCGAAGGAAAAGTTTTCGGGCTCTGTAACGGCCCTACCGACGATGTGGGCAACCCCGAAACCTCCTACGGCCAGCTTGTAGCCTTTGACGAGAACACGGGAGAAGAGGTCTGGAATGTGACGGTTGAGGCTCCAGAATGGGGTTCATGGTCCTCTCCGGCCTATGATTCCGGCAAAGTTTTCGCATCTGCCGGGAAAGCGACATACTGCATAAACGCCTCGTCCGGAGAAATCATCTGGACTTTCCACAACCCAACCGACCTTGCTTCCTGCAACGGCGGGCCCTGTATCGGTGACGGGAAAGTCTTTGTAAGCGACTGGGACGGATGCAATTACTACTGCCTTGATGAAAAAGACGGAGCTCTCCTGTGGACCTTCAAGGTAGACGGGACATATGCCCAGTCTACTCCTGCTTACAAAGACGGTAAAGTCTACTTTTCATGCTGGACTACCTCAAATTCGGTCTACTGTGTAGATGCCGAAACCGGACAAAAGATTTGGCAAAGTGAAGAGTTTGAAAACGGCCCATGCGGCTCAGTATCAATAACTGATGAAGGATTATATGTCACTGTATTCAGTTTCGGTTCCTCAGACGGAATTTACAAGCTTGACCTGGCAGATGGTCATGTTCTCTGGGGAAGGTCTGACGTATCTCCCTCGGATTCGACACCAACCGTAGTAAACGGTAAAGTCTATTTGTCGACAGGCACAGTAGGCTACAGCGATCCAAAGACTTACTGCCTTGACGCTTCCGACGGGCACACCATATGGGAAACCAACGCCTCCGACAAAATAGGAGACTGGGCCTGTTCTACGGCTGTTGCTGATGGAAAAGTCTTTACCGGCGGGGCTGCCTCCGGACTCTTCACAGGCTCTTCAACACTTTACGCCTTTGATGCCGAAACAGGTGAACAGGTCTGGAACTACACAGGTTGCGGCTGTTCCCCAGCAGTTGCCGACGGCATGGTCTTCAGTGTCGGAAGCGGGAAAATATACGCTTTCAAGGAAATCCAAGGTTCTCTCCTCAATGCAGACTTCAGCTCGGATGTGAATTCTGGAGAAGCTCCCCTGACAGTCAACTTCACTGACGAGTCCGTTGGAGAAGGCATCACCACTTGGTCCTGGGACTTTGAAAACGACGGAACCGTCGACAGCATAGATCAGAACCCAATCCACACCTATAATGCCTCCGGTACCTACAGCGTGAAACTAATCGCGAACAATTCCAGTGGGAGCGATGAAGAGCTTAAGGTCGACTACATTACGGTCACGGAGCCTTCCGGGAACGATGGCAACGGTTCTTCAAACGATGGCAACGGTTCTTCAAACGATGGCAACGGTTCTTCAAACGATGGTAACGGTTCTTCATGTCAGGGCAATGGGTCTTCCTCAACCGTTTCCCTTACTGTCAAGATTGTTCCAGTAGTTTCCATTGAAGTTTCCCCTTCAGCCCTTGATTTTGGGGAACTGTCCCCTGGAAAAACCAGTGAGCCTCAGAATCTCAGTATCAAAAACACAGGAAGCTGCGACGTAAATGTTACAGCTAAAGTAGCCGATTCTTCTACTGGAGATAGTCTTTTCAGCCAGGGGCTGCTTCTGGACTCCCAGCTCTGGAATAAATACTTGAAGGTAATAGGAAAGGACAGCCAGGAAAGCGCAGCTGCGTCTCTCCGGGTCTCGTCTAACTATACAGAATCCGGAACTAAAAAAGGAGAGATAGTCTTCTGGGCGGAAGCAACCGATTAAGGCTACTTTCCTCCTTTTCTTTTTTTTGAAAATAGTAAGAACAAAAATCTCTCATACTTGTCTAAACATGGGAATTGTACTCATTTTTTTAAATTTATAAATGATTGACCCATGACTTATAAAATAGGCATTAGAGAATATCGAGGTTTGTGAATGAGACTGAAAGTCGTGTTACTCGTTATCGCTCTTGTGATCTCAGTGCAAGCGGCTGCAGGTTCTTCAAGTCTAGGTGTTGGCGTAAGCCCTGGAAACATGAGTTTCAAGCTTGCTCCGGCTACATCTGAAGAACAATCACTTTATGTGATAAACACAGGAAACGAAACCGCAACATACGGGATTTTCGTTGATGAAAATACTTATGACGATTGGTTTAAATTTTCTTCTAGCTCTTTTGATCTGAAAGCAGGAGAATACAAGGAAGTTAAAGTCAAACTCAATGTTCCTGCAACTGCAGAAACAGACGTCGAATGCAAATTAAAAATTCCATGTACTGTATCTGGAGAAGTCGTTGGAACCGGGGTTATAATCCCTGTTCATATTAATATTTCTACCTCAGGAGTGAGCTATTCTGAGGGAGGCTCTTCAGATACCAGTTGTTCTGGAGGGGAAAGAGGTTTCCCGAAGTCTTCCAATAATTCAGGAGTAAAAGAGATTTCACAGCAGCTTGTCGCAAAAGCCAGCAGTTCACTGGGTGATTCCAAACAGGATATTATTATATCTGCAGGTCAAAAATTGAAAGCTTCTACTGAAAATTGGGGGGAAATTGCAAACATGAGTCTTGATAGTGAAATCACAGGTCTTGGTAAAGTAACCAGGAGGTTTGAGGATCCAAATAGTATTTTTGGAAGTATAATTCAGTACGTTGATAAAGTGATCAAAATCTGCGTAAGCAAAGTTCTTGGCCTGATTTAAAGATTCAAAACAATTGTCTCAGTCGAACATCTCGCTTTTTGTTGTGAAAATGAAAAATCAATCTTACCTATAAGTGTCAAACTTGTTATCATTTTTGTTGGATTTATATCCAAAGATTAAGATTGTAAGTGAGTGGAAAAAACGGTGTAAGCCATTTTAATTCACTGTTACCACCTGAAAAGGAGAAACAAAAGTGGCTCTTCGTCATTCCCTATGGATAAAATGATTTTCAGTTCAAGACCGCATTGGTTTTTATGAGGACATTGTGAGGACATCCACACAAAATAACGAAGAGCCCAAAAAGTTAAGTCTACGGCTTCCCGAAACCTCCTAAATAAATGTAAATGAGTTAAACTGAAAAAAACAAAACAATCTACCGCTTCAGAAAATCGGGTATAGATGTTGAACAATTAGTAAAAAATAAATAAACCCTGAAACCTCCCTAAAAATTCAATAAATTTTGGAAAGCATTTAAAAAACGTGAAAATAGAAGTGAATAAACTAAGGCCTTTAATTTAGAAAATTTTTTAATAATATAATTGTCCAATTAACAAAGTACTCTTAGGTATAGAGATTCAAGAAAATTTCTAAGATTTAAAATAAAAATGAATTCAATAATCTATTCATTATTTTAGCTGATGACGTAAACACTTAGCTGAAAAGCTAAGAATAATTAGCTAAATTTGTTATCTGTGAAAGTGCTTAAATAATTAATTAGTTCAATTATACAATCAGTTTAATTCAGTATTATTGATAAATACTGGAATTTCAGGAAGAAAACTTTAATTAACCTGACAATTGCACTTTCTTTCATGTAAGTACAAAATCTGAACTATAATCGTTTTTATGTTTGGCTCCTGTTAAAAAAGCGATAGATGGTATTTGTGCTTGGGATAAAGTCCATTAATATTAATATAACATCTGCCTGGGAAAATCGCAGGAAATCAAAATTTCTGCAGTACATGTTCCAGATAAACTTCTAAAAAATCCAGTTGATCTGGCACTTCAAAAGGTCCGAAACCTAATTTGACTGCATTATAAAATTCAAAATGCAGACAGATTCTTCCGCTTATACCAACTGATAACCCCCCGATGAAAAATGTAGGAGGTATTCATAAGAAACTGAAAACACTTATTTTTCGTTACATAGCTCTGGCCTGAATTTTTCCTGAATACGGAAAAGTAAGGTACACCCTTCACCAAAAATCTTTATGGGTAATATAAAATTTTTGCCCAAAGAGTATTTTTAATTTTCAATTCGAACTGTGTTTTCATTCGGCGTTTATCTAGATCATTAAATGCTGTTACCGTCTATTTGATCACCGGGATATTAAATCCGCTTCCTTCAAAACCGGTAGATTCCGAGATCCTCGTAATAAAAAACAGAAAAACCAAATTCTAGTTCCGTTCTGCTCTCTTTAAAGGTCCGAAAATCCTTGCACCAAATAAACTCCTTTATCCGATCCAAAAACACTTCTTTTAACCTTCGGTTTATCGGAAATTTCCCAGTAGAACGGCACGAACCCCATGTGAAGTGTAGGAGAAACAAATAATGAAAAAAATGAAAGGTAAAATTCCCATTCTTTGCGCAATATTTCTTTTGATGCTGGTAATTATTCCGTCATCTGCAACGACTTCCGACCGGTTATTAGGTGGAGACTTATCAGACGGGGGATTCATCCCGGTTGCTAATTTCAGTGCAGATGTTAATTCCGGTACTGTCCCACTAACTGTAAATTTCACCGATGAGTCCACATACGCTGAAAGCTGGTCCTGGGACTTCGACGGCGACGATATTGTTGATTCTATAGATAAGAACCCTGTACACACCTATACAACAACCGGGAAATATTCAGTAAACCTGACGGTGACCAGCCCCAACATCAGAGATTCAGAGATAAAAACAGGTTATATCACTGTGACGGCTGACGGGTTTTCAGGTGTAGAAGGCGGTGAAAAAAATGTTTCAGTTGCGCCTGTACTTGATTCTTCGGATACGGTGGTGTTCAAGAACAACCTCTACCACACCGGAGTTACATCGCAGGCTGGTCCTATTGATGACCCTGAGCTGGTATGGTCTGCACATACAGGGTACATGAATACTAACCCCCTTGTTTTAGATGATCTTTTAGTATCCGTGTGCAGCTACGATATAAGTGTCCTCAACCGCACGACGGGAGATTATGTCTGGCACACCGTTACATCCGGAGAGAATCTTGGGACTGCATGCTACGGTGACGGAAAGCTATTCTATCCTGAAAGTTCCAAAGGAAAACTCTCTGCATATGATATTAGAAACGGGGAGCTTTTATGGAATGTAACAGGACTTGGAGGTCCTTATTCACAATTAAACACCCCCGTAGTATATGAAGACCATCGAATCTATTTTGGAATATTCAATGGGAATCCATCCGCTTATTATTGCTATTATGACAACGGGACCCAGTGCTGGAGTTATGAAGGGAGTGGCTATTACTGGGCAGGAGCCGCTGTGATCGGCGATTACCTTGTATTTGGAGGGGAGGATATGAACCTGACATCCCTCAACAAGAATACGGGTGATCTTGTGGATGAGATTAACGTATCCACTGTCTTCTCGATACCGACCAGCGGAGGCCAGATAGAGTCGTCGGTTTCATATGATGAAAATAGCAGTCGCTGTTATTTCACGACGGTCTCTGGGTATTGCTGTGGGATAGGGTTTGATAAAAGGACAGGGAAATTTGTCAAGACAGATAAGGTTTCACATAGTATAGGACCAAGCACTTCAACGCCCTCCGTATATAATGGACGGCTCTATGTCGGAGTCGGCAAGATGTTCAAATCTGGTGGTGGACCCTATCTATACTGCCTGAATGCATCAGACATGTCGGAAATATGGAAGTACACCGCAAACGGCATCATCCAATCTTCGCCTACAGTGTCCACCTACTATGAGAATTCAACAGGAGACATCTACATCTACTTTACAACAAATGCCAAAAATGGGACGGTGTACTGCCTTAAGGATCATGCGGGTAACTCCGATGCCATTGAGGCCTGGCACTGGACTCCTCCTGAGAGTATGCAGCAATATGTTCTTGCCGGGGCTGTACTTAAGCAGGGGTATCTATTTTTTGGAAACAACGAATGGAAAGGAAAGGCAGGTTGTACTTTTGCCCTCAAGGGGAGCGAGACTGGTCCTATTGTTTCAAAATTTTCCGCCGAAAATACATTTGGAAAGGCCCCGCTCAATGTATCTTTCTCTGATGAATCTTCAGGCTATGGAATCACCGAGTGGCTCTGGGACTTCGGAGATAACTCCACTTCGAACGAGAAGAGCCCTTTTCATGTCTACGAAAAGAATGGCTTATATACGGTAAGTCTCACTGTTATGAATTCTGAAGAGTCCAATACATCTACAAGAACAGGATTTGTCAATGTCACAGATCAGATCACTCCGGTAGCGGACTTTTCATATAGTGTTTCTGGAACTCAAAGTCCCGTATCAGTTGAATTCACCGATACTTCAAATAACACCAACTCTGCAACCACCTGGTTCTGGGACTTCGGTGACAATACAACCTCAAACCTTCAGAACCCGACTCACCAGTATACTGAAGAGGGCATGTACAGTGTAACCCTCACCGTTTCAAGCCAGTATGGAAATAATACTGTTAAAAAGTCCGGTATTATAGCAGTCGAGCCCTGGAATGTTCCCGAATGGGCTACAAACGATTCCTGGCCGCAGTTCCAGAAAGATGCACAGCATAGCGGCTTTTCTAAAGGAGTTGCACCGTCAACAGCCACCAGACTCTGGGTAAGTGACGACATCGGTGCTGTTAGAAGTTCTTCTATTGCAGTAACAGGGGGCAGAATCTTTGTGAATTGTAATGATAACGATACCGGAATGTCTGTCATCTGCAGTCTTAACCAGCAGACCGGTGCCGTCCTTGCTGGTCATGGTGAAGGGGATGGTGGTGGTTTTTATGGTTCCTGGTCTTCACCTGTTTATGATGATGGAAAGGTGTGGTGTGGCCTGAATAACTATCCCGAGGGTACCACCTACAACTCGGTAAATGGTGGTACGATGGTTGCAGACGGTAAGGTCTTCTCATCCAATTGGGATGGTAACCAGTACTTCTGCTTTGAGGAGTCCACCGGAGAAGAGCTATGGAATTTCAGTGTACCGGTCTCATCTTATGCGCAGTCCTGTCCCGCGTATAAGGATGGAAAAGTGTATGTTCTCTACTGGCATGGCTTCAGTGGAGGTGGTGAAAATTCGGTTTATTGTCTCAATGCAGATACAGGCGAGGAGATCTGGAGACATGCCAATATAAGTAGCAACCCCTGTGGATCTCCGATGATAACTGACGATGCCATCTACTTTACGACCCATAACCCGGACGGAGAAAGTGCACAGTTTTATGCACTGAATATCACTGACGGTTCAGTAAGGTGGTCCAACACCTCTATCATAGGCACAGACTCGACCCCGGCCTATGCTTATGGGAACATATATGTAAGTAGCGGTTATTCCCGTTATATCACATACTGCTTCAATGCCACAACGGGAGAGCTGGTCTGGGAAACTGATCCCAAAGACAAAATCGGGTTTTGGACCTGCTCACCTGCAGTTGCCGACGGCAAGGTTTATGTAGGGACTGGTGGTTCCGGAATCGTCTGCCTTGATGCCTATACTGGCAAGATAATCTGGCAGGACGAAGGGGGTGGCAGTACACCTGCGATCGTCGATGGAGTCGTATACTCCATCGGTAAAGATGGCAGAGTCTATGCATACTTTTCAAGCCAGCTTGTTTCTGATTTTGCAGCCAATCCAGTTTCTGGTGAAGCGCCACTGATAGTGCAGTTCAACGATACATCGAGTGGTTCTCCAACCTCCTGGTTCTGGGACTTCGACAACGATGGAACTGCCGACAGCACTGAGCAGAACCCTGTTCACACCTACACCATTGCCGGTACTTATAGTGTTAAACTTACCTCGACCAACGCAAACGGAAGCGATGAAGAGACTAAGACCAACTACATTACGGTCACTGAGTCATCTGGGAACCAGGGTAACGATACTTCCAACCAGGGTAATGGCTCTTCTGCCACGATTTCCCTGACTGTCAAGATTGTTCCAATAGTTTCGATTGAGGTCTCTCCTTTAGCTCTCGATTTTGGGGAACTGCCCCCCGGAAAAATCAGTGAGTCTCAGAATCTCAGTATCAAAAACACAGGAAGCTGCGATGTAAATGTTATATCTAAAGTAACCGATTCCTCTGCTGGAGCTAGTCTTTTCAGCCAGGGGCTGCTGCTGGACTCCCAGATCTGGAATAAATACATGAAGGTAATAGGAAAGAACAGTCAGGAGATTGAATCTGTCTCTCTCCAGGTTTCATCTGACTATGTAGAATCTGGAACTAAAAAAGGGGAGATAACCTTCTGGGCGGAAGCAGCCGAATAAGGCTACTTTCTTCCTTTTTTGAAAATTAAAGGGTCATGATTTTTACAAAGAGTCGTGAGAGAAGTTGTTAGCCAACCGGCTAATAATAATTAGCCAAAGATTTTTATCTGTAAAAGTCGAAATAATTAATTAGTTCAATCAGATACAATTAGTTCAATCAAATAAAATCAGTTTAGTCAGATCTAATTAGTTCAATCAGTTATTTCAGGAAATATCAAAATTTCCGTAGCATACATTCCAGATAAACTTTTTAAAAATCCGGTTGGTCTGGCACTTCAAAAGGTCCGAAACCTAACTGACTGCATTATAAAATTCGAAATGCAGGCAGACTTCCGCTCAGACCAACCGACAACCCCCATGAAAAACATAGGAGGTATTAAAAGAAAAGAAACTGAAAGCACTTATTTTCTTTACATAGCTCTATCCTGAAATTTTTTCTTGAACGCCAAAAAGTCAGACACACAATTTAGCAAAAATAGTAATGAGTAATATGAAATTTTGCTCAAAGAGTATTTTTAATTTCTTATATAGTATTTTTCATATTTATCTTTACTGGGTTTTGAAGCTGTTATCTCTTTCAGATCACCGGAATTTCATGCATCTACGGTTAAGTGAGGAATCGTGGCAAATTGCCTTCATTCCTACAACAGTTGCTATCAATTTTAACGTATTGTGGAATGGAGCAAACTATAGATTTATAGAAAAAGACCACTTTTAATCAGATTAAGGTGTAAAATCGATAGCTTTCAGGCAAGATAATTCCTTAACAAGTCTACAACCTAATTTTTGGACAATCAGTGATTTCAGAAAAGAGAATGAAAAATTGATTACTGAACTGTTCAAAATAGAGTTAAAGCAGCTAAAAATCTAGAAGTAATAGGTCTTGAGCAGTTAAGCATTGAAGGATCCATGGTAAAAGCTTCTGCATCAAAAAAATAATGTGTTTTTAGAAGAGATCCTGAGAGTTATTGGAGAACTGTCAAGGCCGGTGAATAATTCCTCATTTTAGCCGGATTAAAATTCCTCAATACC
>NZ_LMVP01000075.1 GCF_002287235.1 Methanosarcina spelaei | reverse complement strand
TGGCGCGGACATACCCCGTTGCTTGCAGCGGGGTGCGCCAGCGCAACTTTGATTTTTTTAAGCGGTGAGCAATGTATTTATAGCCCTTCCGCACTATGCATTCCATTTGTTATCTATCTGAGTGAAGGTTCTTGTTTCAATCTGAATTCAACAGCAATGGACCTGAAAGGGTTCTATTTCAAACTGAATTCAATAGCAGTGAACCTTAAATGTCTCTGTTTCAAACTGAATTCAACAGCAGTGAACCTTAAATGTCTCTGTTTCAAACTGAACTCAACAGTAATGAACCAGAAAAAGTTCTTGCTTCAAATTGAGTAAAACAGTCGTGAACCAAATGGTAACAGAAGATTTAACCGTAAAAGGTTTAATGCTCATCCTCTTTTTGGTCGTTGTTACCGGGGTGGCATTACCTTTAAGCAGTTTTTTCGTCCGGGTCTTTTCCGGAGAATTATCCCGAGGAATACCGGGTCGTATAGAAAAAACAATTTACAGATTTATTGAGACCAATTCGGATACGGAAAATAGTTGGAAGGGCTATGCCCGCGATATGCTCATTTTCAATGGTATAGGTTTTGTAATTCTCTTCGCACTACTTCTTCTTCAAGGTTTTCTTCCTTTCAACCCAGAAAAATTCGGGTCTTTTGATCTTTTCACTGCAATCAACACTGCTACCAGTTTTGTCACCAACACAAACTGGCAGGTCTACAGCGGTGAGACGACAGCAAGCTATCTTACCCAGATGGCCGGTTTTACAGTTCAGAACTTTCTCTCCTCTGCTACAGGCATCTGTATAGCAATTGCAGTGATGAGGGGGATAACCCGTCATTCTACCGACAAAATAGGCAACTTCTGGGTGGACATGACTCGTTGTACCCTTTATATTCTTTTGCCGATAGCTTTCATTTTTGCCTTAATTCTGACTTCTCAGGGTGTCATCCAGAATCTGGATCCTTATGTCCAGGCTAACGGATATGGCTCTACAGGGCAGCAAACAATCGCGATGGGGCCTGTTGCTTCTCAGGAAGCAATAAAAGAACTGGGTACCAATGGAGGAGGATTTTTTAATGCAAACTCTGCACACCCATATGAAAATCCAACACCTTTGACTAATTTGATTGAGATTTTCCTTATTCTCATTATACCTGCAGCCATGCCTCTGGTCTTTGGAAAAATGACCGGCAAAATTCGGCAGGGATGGATGATTTACAGTGTTATGTTGTTATTGTTTTTGTTAGGTTTCTGTACACTCTACGCTGCAGAACTGGCAGGAAACCCTCTTTTAAAAGAACTGAATGTTTCAGGAATATCCATGGAGGGAAAAGAAGTCAGGTTCGGACTCTTAGGCTCATCACTTTTTGCCACATCCACCACAGCTACCTCCTGCGGCGCAGTCAACACCATGCATGATTCACTCACTCCACTTGGTGGTCTGGTGACTATGTTCATGATTCTTCTTGGTGAGGTTGCCTTTGGAGGAGTAGGATCCGGTTTCTACACTATGATCGGATTTATAGTGCTTTCAGTCTTCATTGCAGGACTGATGATAGGAAGAACTCCCGAATATTTGGGAAAAAAGATCGAGATCTTAGAGATGAGAGCAGCTGTGATAACAGTCCTGGTTCCTGGTATTCTTGTTCTTCTGTTTTCGGGTATTGCGCTGGTTCTTCCAAATGTTACGGAATTAATGAAAAATCCCGGTCCTCATGGACTATCTGAACTGATATACGCTTTTGCATCAATGGCTAATAACAATGGTAGTGCCTTTGCCGGGTTTGACGCATCGAAACCTTTCTATACACTCACAGGCAGCCTGGCAATGTTGATAGGCAGATTTGTTCCAGCAGTCGCTATGCTGGCCATGGCTGGATCTCTAGCACAAAAGAAAAAAGTTCCACCTAGCTCAGGAACTCTTCCCACAGACTCCGTTACATTTTCAATATGGACAATTCTAGTGATCCTTATTATTGGAGCTCTTACATTCTTCCCGCTCTTTGCAATGGGGCCAATCGCTGAACATCTTTCTATGGTAGGAGGGATTTAATAATGTCAAGAAAGCGATTCCCTCGTTTAGGTGCTTTTGAGCCTAAACTTATCCGCGAAGCTCTCGTTAGTTCGGTGCTGAAACTTGATCTGCGCCAGCAGAAAGAAAATCCGGTTATGCTACTTGTGGAAATCGGAGGTATCCTGACCACAATTAGTTCTGTAATTGAGATTTCTACTCAAAAATCTCCCTTTTTTACAATCTTTGTATCTTTCTGGCTATGGTTGACAGTTTTATTTTCAAACTTTGCAGAGGCCTTATCCGAAGGTCGTGGAAAAGCCAGGGCAGCATCCCTTCGCCAGTCAAGAACCAGTGTTCCAGCCCGAAAGCTCAAAGAAGAATCTTTTGATGCTACTTTTTCCGAAATATCTTCTTCCGATCTCCGAAAAGGTGATCTTGTCCTTGTAAAGGCAAATGAAATAATCCCTGGAGACGGGGAAGTTGTAAAAGGAGCTGCACTGGTTAACGAAGCAGCAATTACCGGAGAATCGGCGCCTGTCGTGCGTGAGTCCGGTGGAGACCGAAGTGCTGTTACCGGAGGAACAACCGTTATTGCCAATGAGATTATTCTCAAAATCACTACTGATCCAGGGCAAACTTTCCTTGACCGCATGATCTCAATGGTGGAAGGCGCTGAGCGGCGGAAGACTCCTAACGAAATAGCTCTCGAAATACTCCTCATTGCACTTACTGGCGTATTTTTAGCAGTTGTAGCCAACACTTACTCAGTTTCTGCATATAGCGCAGCTTCAAGTGGTAGAGGTTCACCAGCAAGTCTTACTATACTCATTGCGCTTTTTGTCTGTTTAGCTCCCACAACTATTGCAGCTCTGCTTCCAGCAATAGGAATAGCCGGAATGGATCGTTTATTCCAGTTAAACGTCATAGCTCTCTCAGGAAGGGCCATTGAGGCTGCAGGAGACGTAAATGTCTTGCTTCTGGATAAAACGGGCACAATCACCTTAGGTAACCGACAAGCAACTGAGTTTTTGACAGTAAATGGCAGATCAAATGAAGAATTGATGGAAGCTGCCCTTCTCTCTTCATTTGCAGACGATACTCCTGAAGGCAAAAGCATTATTGCTCTAATTCAGGAAAAAACAGGAACAGCTTCGTTTTCTCCCGAAAATGTAACATTTATACCATTTTCAGCCGCAACAAGAGTTAGTGGCGCACAATGCGGCGAAATAACTTACCTGAAGGGCGCTTATGATGCAGTAACGAAATCGGTCTTGGAACGTGGAGGAACCATTCCTTCGGATCTTAAAGGGAAAGTGGACGGAGTTGCAACTGCAGGTGGCACACCCCTTGTAGTAGCTCGTAACGAGACGATTTTCGGTGTTATATTCCTCAAAGATATCTTAAAAACAGGTATTAAAGAGAGATTTGCGGATCTTCGTCGGATAGGGATAAAAACAATTATGATTACAGGAGACAATCATCTTACTGCTGCCACTATTGCAGCAGAAGCCGGAGTCGATGATTACCTGGCAGAATCCAAACCTGATGATAAACTTAGAATGATTAGGGAATACCAGAACGAAGGGTACATGGTTGCCATGACAGGGGATGGAACAAATGACGCTCCTGCTCTTGCCCAGGCCGATGTAGCCGTGGCAATGAACAATGGAACACAACCTGCAAGGGAAGCTGCAAACATAATTGACCTTGACAGCGACCCTACAAAACTGCTGGATATTGTAGAGATTGGAAAGCAAATCCTGATGACAAGGGGAGCTCTGACAACGTTCTCCATTTCCAATGATATAGCCAAATATTTTGCAATTATCCCTGCTGCTCTTATCGGAATTTATCCGCAGCTCAAAATCCTGAATATCATGGGTCTTGCAACCCCTGAATCGGCTATTCTTTCTGCAGTTATATTTAATGCTCTGGTAATTCCAATGCTGATTCCGCTTGCACTCGCCGGGGTAAAGTTCAAGAGTATGCCGGCGTCGAAACTCTTTGCCTACAACCTGACTATTTTTGGCCTTGGAGGAGTAATCGCTCCGTTCATTGGAATCAAAATCATCGATCTGGTGTTGGCCGGATTAATGTATACCTGAGGAGGTATTGGTGTGACATCGATTAAAAAAGCCATATTCCTATTTGCAGTGTTGTTTATTGTTACAGGTTTAGTCTATCCCATGACAGTGACACTTGTTTCTGGTTTACTTTTTCCGGATCAAGCTCATGGAAGCCTGATTGTTGATAATGACAACCGGATTATTGGGTCAACTCTTATTGGTCAGAATTTCACTGCACCTCAATACTTCCAGAGCAGGCCTTCAGCAAGCGGATACGATGCAACCGCTTCAGGAGGGTCTAACCTCGGCCCGACAAATGCGGTTCTCCTGGAATCGATCGCCAACAGGAAAATTGAACTCCAAAAAGTCGGTGTAACTGGCTCTATACCTTCCGATCTGGTTACGGCTTCAGGTAGTGGGCTTGATCCTCACATCAGCCTGGAATCAGCACTGATACAGGTACCTGTTGTAGCAAAGGCGCGAAATCTTCCGGAAGAAAAACTCAAATCGCTCGTACTTGCAGAATCTGTTGATTCTCCTTTTACAGGAGCTTACGTCAATGTGCTTTCACTCAACAGAGCGCTTAATGAGATGAATCAGTCTAGCAAATGAGGGGCCTATGGAAAGCAATCGCTACGATGAGGAGGGCAGGCCACGAGCTGAAGATTTACTCTTCATCGCTCGCCGTGATGAGAATAAAGCAACTGAAGGAATGTTGACAGTTTACCTTGGTTACGCCGCAGGTGTTGGAAAAACATATTCAATGCTTGAAGATTCCCTTCAGCGGAAACGGGAAGGAAAAGATGTTGTAATCGGATATATAGAGACTCACGATAGACCTGAGACTAATGCTCTGGTTGAGAACTTTGAGGTCATTCCAACACTTTCTATCGAACATCAGAACCTTTCTCTCAGGGAAATCGATCTTGACGCAGTCATCCTACGCCATCCGCAAATTGTTCTTATAGACGAGTTAGCCCATACCAACGCCCCAGGCAGCAGACATGTAAAGAGGTATCAGGATATCGAAGAACTTCTGCAAGCAGGAATATCAGTTTATACAACTGTCAATATTCAGCATATTGAGAGCCAGAACGATGCAGTTGCCCAGATAATTGGCATCAGAGTTTCTGAAATCGTACCGGATGCTTTCCTTTCTAATGCAGATGAGATTCGATTAATTGACGTTACTCCAGAAGAGCTAAATCTTCGTCTCAAAGCCGGAAAAGTTTATGTAAAAGATATGGCTGAGGCAGCTGTTCAAAGTTTTTTCAGGACGGGGAATCTTCTTGCACTCAGGCAGCTTGCTCTACGATATATGGCTGAATCCACAGACAAGAAGATGATAGGCTATATGAGGACCCGGGCTATTCCGGGTCCCTGGCCGGCAGCAGAAAGGCTTCTTGTCTGTATCCGTCCAGGTCCAACAGCTGAACATATGGTCAGGGCAGCATACAGGCTTGCAACCAGATTCGATGCTGATTTGATTGTGTTTTCGGTAGATGTCAATGATGAAAGAGCATTATCTCCTCAGGAGCGTTCCTGGATAAATCAAGCTCTTGAAACAGGGAGACGGCTGGGCGGAAAGATAGTGCGTTACCGTGGAAATGATGTTGCTGATGAAATTCTACGTTATGCCCGAAGGAGCAATGTCAGCATGATCATGTTAGGAAAACCCCATGGGCTGGATATATTTTCCTCTCCGGTATACAGGGTCATAAGACAATCACACGGCATTGATGTTCATCTATACGAACCAAAAGGAAAAAGCATATATATACCTCTCAAAAAGCAAATTCCACTTTTCTTTACAGCTGAATATGTAATTAGCCTTGTCATCATTGCAGCTGTGGTGGGAATCAATTTCTTTCTTAGAGAGTATATTGGCCCTTCAAACCTGCTGATAATTCAACTCATTCCGGTTCTGGTATCTGCGTTCTTTTTTAGACGCAGAGTGGCTCTGTTTACGGCAGGCTTGAGCATTTTAATTTTCGATTTCCTCTTTGTCGAGCCTTATTATACATTTACTATTCATGACTGGGAATACTTCATTGCTTTTGTAGGATACATTACTATTGCCTTCATAATCAGCAATCTTGCCACAAGGCTACGTCATCTGTTGCCTCAGATCTTGAAAAGTGAAGCTGAGGTGGAAGCAACATCAGGTCTTTCCCGTGAACTTGTGGAGGCAAAAACACAGCAAGACATCTTCAAAACCCTCGCCAATCAAATGCATAACTTTGGACCAGGACTTTTCGCAGTACTTACACCCAGTCCTTCTGGGCTTCAGATAGGCGCTGGTGATACTGACTATCCTCTCCATGATAAAGAAAAAGCTATTGCTCAATGGGCCTATGAAAATGGTCAGATAGCTGGAGCTGGAACAGATAATCTTCCCGCAGGAAAAGGATACTATATTCCTATCAAGACCCATAGAATGATTTTTGGCATTATGGCTTTTACCTTTGATAAACCTGATGAGGCTTTAATTCCGGAAAATAAAGAAATATTTGAAACGATGGCTTTCCTTGGGGCTCTTGCACTCGAACTCTTATAATAAAGTTGAACTTTAAAACTCAAAGTTGCTACTTTGAATCCTATATTCCAAACTGCATGCAATTACGACAAAAAATTAAAAATTTAATGAATATGTTTTAAAGTTTTAGTTCTTTAGCAATCCCATGAAAAATCTTTCCTTTATCCGTGGTGATGAAAAATCCGTTTTCATGTTTGATAAGTTCTTTTTCGTTCAGCATTTCCAGATACCTTGAAGCAATATTAAAGTTAATATTTGCCTCGTTTACAATGTGAGTTTTATTCGCTCCATTCATTGCTACTTTTAAAATTTCTTCGGCAATATCAGTCTTGCTTCTTCTTTTTATATTTATTCCCCCCACGATGGATCAACAATATAATCTTTAAATAGTCTCATTTTTTAAAAAATATATCATAACTTGTTTTATAAAGACAGTAATAATTATTATGTGTATTATTTTTCTTCCTATATGAAAATGTTTATTTTATATAAAAGTCAAGTTATAACCGGACTTTGATAGTATACTGGTTGATTCAAAGCAGAAACTCAATTGATTACTAAAAACAAGGTTTAGAAACGTAATATTGAGTTTTAGGGTCAACTGCCGTAAAATATTGGAAGCTGTTGGAAGCCAGCTTCACCTGTAAACTTATATTATACTATTTTTCTAATTTTTTACACCTTTATTGGCAAAACTACGAAAGGAATACCGTCTGCATATAGTTTTCTCTGTGATGCGAAGACAGTATAGTTGTGTAGCCACCTTGTAAGTCTCGAATCATTCGGGAAGACTATCTGTCCGCCAAAGAATACGGCATTAGGGAACTTCTTTAAGATCTCCGGTGCTAGTTTTGTAATCTCTTCAACAACATCAGTGCCGACTGCAGTGAAACCTTCGGCATAGTAACCGTGTGATGAAATTAATTTTACGTACTCATCTACGTCTTTACATATTTCGGTCTGGAGTTCTTTAATTTCTTCTACTCCTTTGAACACACCAGCATCGATTACACCAATTTGTATAAATACAAAATTCTTGTACATTCCACCGAATAATTTGAATATAGTGGATAATGCCTGCATTCCTAAACCGTTAAAACCGTTCACAAGAAGCACTGCGGTCTTATCTTGCATGTTAGCCTTATCAGGCACATCATTCTTAATCATATTCATACCTTCAGCAGAATTGATCGCCTTTGCATTAAGTTCTTTAATAAGCTCTGAGGTATTGTCATAATGGCGTCTTATGAGAATAACAACTCCAGCAAAGGCTCCTATAATAAGCAGTGTTACCCATCCGCCTTCGCTGAACTTTACTGCTATTACTGACATCAATATCATAATTGTCATAAACAGTCCGGTACCATTGATGATTAATTTCTTCTTCCAGTCTTTAACCTTCGTTTTAACTTTCCACCAGTGACGAACCATTCCTGCCTGGGACAGAATAAACGTTATGAAAACCGCTATGCTGTAAAGTACTATTAAGAGTTTGACCGATCCCTGGGTAAGAAAGACCACAATTAAGGCTGATATACCCATTATTAATATTCCGTTTTGTGTTACAAGTCTATCACTCAACGTTGCGAACCTGGTTGGAACCCATCTATCCAGCGCCATATTTGCCAGAACCCTTGGGCCATCCAAAAAACCGGTCTGTGCAGCTACAAACAGGAGTCCTGCTTCAGATACAAGAGTTGCTATTACAAAATAGTGACCTAAAGGTCCCCAGGAACTCGTAATATTCTCAAAAAGAATAGCATTCAGAGTTTTCCCGGATTCTGGAGAAACATGGTAAAATATATAAGTAAGCATCAGCCCTGCTGCCATGAATGCCAGCGAAATAGCCATAAGATGCATGGTCCTCTTTGCTGTCTTTACCCTGGGTTCTCTCATTACTGGAACTGCATTACTTACAGCTTCAATTCCTGTATATGTTCCTGCACCCATACTGTATGAATGTAGAATTATAAAAAGCAACGCTGAAAGCCCTGCACCGGATACTATAGTATGGACATTAGTTGCAGTATTACTCATTACTGTTGGCACATTTGCTGCATGGAAATAAAGAGCATATAGTATTAGGGTAACGTGGGCAATTATGAACAGTGCGAATATAGGTATTAAAAATAAAACTGATTCTTTAATTCCTCTTAAATTCAGTACTATAATTGTCATAATTACAAAAAATGCAAACCCTAATTTGAACACCTGCCAGCTTGCTGGTAGGAAGCTTAGCATGGCGTCTACACCACTTGATATAGAAATAGCAATCGTAAGTACATAATCTATAAGGAGTGCACAGCCAGAAAGCATTCCAAGAGATGGAGATAGCAACTTGCTGGCAACCAGATACCCACCACCACCAGTAGGGAATAATTCAATTATCTGTGAATAGCTAGTACTTATTACAAAAATTGTTAGTATAATACTCAGTGCTACAAATATGGCAAGGTAGATATTATCTCCTAATGCCAGGTATGCTTCTTCTGGACCATATGATGCAGAAGACATTGCATCAGATCCAAGACCAACCCATGCGAAGAGCGCTATTAAAGAAACTTTATGAAAAATATCAGTATCAAAAGGGTTACGTGGCTCTCCAATAATTAAAGTTTTTAGAGACTTTAACTTCTTATTAGTTGTTCCGTTATCTTGCATTCTTATTAGCCTTCGTTTTATTCTTGATCATGTCCGTGAGTAATTGATCATTTCCGAAAAAACGAGTACCTCTTCATCACTTACCAAAAATTTATAGAGTTGCTTATGCTTACGTTTTTCAATAACTCACGCCTGTTACTGATTTTTTAATCATTACTAACAAAATTTAAAGACCTCAAACTCACACAAGATTATTCAACTCACAATCTGAGTTCTAGTATTTGGACTTGTTCAGTGTCTATAAATTTTTAAAAATGTTTCAAAAAACAATGGTGATTTATCTGATACTGTTTTTGAGAAATTATCCAAAAAAAGGACATGATATTTTTCGAATAATAGGCATAAAGAAATGAAAGTACTATTCATCTCACCTTTTTTGATCATAGATTTCTTCATTAACCTGATTATTAAGGTTGTCCTAACGGTGTCTTTTCAAACCATCGTTAAACTAATCAGTTAATTATCATTGAAGATTTGGGTATTAGGTTCTTCGCTATTACGTGTTGATTGAAATAATTACTTAGTTAAACGGTAACTGGGCCAAAACAGAAAGCATCAAACTTCAGTACTTCGCTAAAAAATCTCTTCCTCATGTATTCTCCCCATCGATTTA
>NZ_LMVP01000074.1 GCF_002287235.1 Methanosarcina spelaei | reverse complement strand
GAGTTTTAAGTTAATTTCTGAGTTTTAAGTTAATTTCTGAGTTTTAAGTTAATTTGTGGATTTCAAGTTAATTTCTGAATTTCAAGTTAATTTTTGAATTTTAAGTTAATTTTTGAATTTTAAGTTAATTTTTGAATTTTAAGCTAATTTTTTGAATTGAACTTAAATTGCACATAGAGCTGATTTTATACTGAAAAAAATTATGTTTTATGCGAACAGAACTGCGTTGAATTATATTAATATTAACTATATTTTATATATTTGTTGCACTTTAAGTTAAGGTGCTTTACACCTTACTGTGTTCACTTTTTATCTTATAACAGAGCTTCCCTCTATTAAGCAGTTATTGATGAACTTGGTAGGCTCGTAAGTGGAATGGACAATAGGCTTGAAAGACAGAAAGGTGGAAAGAGGAAAAAATGGAATAAAATCTGGAAAAGAAGGAGCACCTGAAAAAGAGGCACTTACTTCAACATGCGAGCAGCATCTTTTGCAAAGTAGGTAATGATAATATCGGCTCCTGCCCTTTTGATTGAGATGAGGGATTCGTAAACTGCTTTCTTTTCATCAAGCCAGCCATTAGCTGCGGCGGCTTTGATCATGGAGTATTCTCCACTTACGTTGTATGCAGCAGTTGGCATCCCATAGTCCGTCTTAACCCTGTAGATAATATCAAGGTAAGGAAGAGCTGGCTTCACAATTATTATGTCTGCACCTTCAGCTACATCAAGAGTTACTTCCCTGAGAGCCTCATTGCCGTTTGCAGGGTCCATTTGATAGGTAGAACGGTCTCCGAAAGAATATCCTGACTCAGCGGCTTCCCTGAAAGGCCCGTAGAAACACGAATGATATTTTGCGGCATAGGACATGATCGGAATATTCTCAAATCCGTTCATATCAAGTGCTTGTCTGATGGCTTCTACCATCCCATCCATCATACACGACGGAGCCACCATATCAGCACCTGCCCTTGCATGGCTCACTGCAATCTTTCCTAGTACATCAAGGGTAGGATCATTCAGGATTTCTTTCGTTTCGAAATCAACAATTCCGCAGTGGCCATGGCTTGTGTATTCACACATACAGACATCCGTGATCACAACAAGTTCGTCTCCAAGCTCAGCTTTGACTCTCCTGACAGCTTCCTGGACAACATCGGTTTCCCCATACGAAGAACTGCCTTCCGCATCCTTAAATGCAGGAACTCCGAAAATGATCACCGCCGGAATCCCGAGTTCTGCAATCTCTTTTGCCTCATTTGCAACCTCAGAGAGAGGAATATTATATATTCCGGGCATGGAAGGAATTTCAACAGCAGAATCGATAGTCTCATTCACAAAAATAGGCTGAACAAGGTCGTCTACGGATAAGGTAGTTTCACGCACAAGGTTCCTGATCTTTCCTTTTCTCAATCGTCTTAACCTGACATCTGGAAACATTTGATCACTTCTTTGCGAGTTATCTGTAAATTATCTGTAAATTATCTGTAAATTATCTGTAAATTATCTGTAAATTATCTATAAATTAACTGTTAATTACCTGTAAATTATCTATGAATTACCTTAAATTATCTGTGAATTATGTGTAAATCATCTGCGAATTATCTGCAAATTTTAGTAACTTCTGATCCTTTTTTATTAGTTACTTTTTTCAGAAATCCTATCTATCCCACTCTCGCAATCGGGTTTTATTTTTTCTACCTTTATCCCGCAGTCGGATTTCATTTTCTCGCAATCAGGTTTCATTTTTTCCACCTTTACTCTGTCTTTTTCAAGGCAGAAGATCCTTGAAACAACATCAAGGAACTCGTCGTTTCCGAGCTCTGCGGCCTGGCGGAGAACTTTGGTAGGCTCGGCAAGAATTTTGTTTGCGATGGAATGAGTGAGGTCGTCAAGCACCTCGGTTTCGATTTTCCCTATAGTATGGTAAGCACAGAGCCTGTTAACTGCTTTTTCCCTTTCTCGTATCCTTACATCGTAAATTTGCTTGTAAAGGTCGGAAATAATTCTATCAGCTCTCTGGCGTTTGTACTGGAGGTTTAAAAGCTTGATCTCATCCTGAATAATATCCTCGGCTTTTTTAGCTTCCTCTTTCCTCATTTTAAGCGTCTTCTCACTGATCACCCTGAGATTATCAATATTGCACAGTTCCACATTATCGAGTTCAGAAACCGATTCCTCGATATCCCTGGGATTTGCTATGTCAATTAAGAGGAGTTTACGGGTTTTATCCCGGCCTTTTATGGCTTTTTCAACTATTTCCCGAGTTAAAATGTAATGAGGAGCACCTGTACCACTAATTACAACATCAGCATTTTTAAGTTGAGTCTGGACATCATTGAGCCTGACTGCGTACCCTCCCAGTTCGTAGGCAATTTCTTCAGCTTTCTTGAAGGTACGGTTAGCAATGTAGATTGCCTCGATATCCTTTTCAGCCAGGGCCTTTGCTACAAGGACTCCTATTTCTCCTGCCCCTATCACGAGCACCGTTTTTCCTGTGAGTCCGTCCAGAATTTCCTCTGCAAGATCCACAGCTGCAGAACCTATGGACACCGATCCCTTATTGATCCGTGTTTCGTTACGGATACGTTTTCCTACCTGAATAGCTTTATCAAAGGCAGTGTCAAGGATTTTTCCCGTCGTTCCCGATTTTTTGGAATAGGCGTAGAGTTCCTTTATTTGCCCGAGAATCTGGTCTTCTCCGACAATCATAGATTCAAGCCCGCCAGCAAGCCTGAGCAGGTGTTCAAGAGATTCGTCATGCCCATAGAAGTCCATAATATGAGTGGAAGCTCCCATTTCCTTTGCAAAAGAGAAAAGAACACTGCTGCTCTTGGGGGAAACAACATAAATTTCAACACGGTTGCAGGTTTTTAAGACAACGCACTCATAAACGTATTCATGATTATACAAATGGTGGAGCAGACCGTCCAGATCTCCGTGCCAGGCGGACTCCATTTCCTCAATTTTTGCTTTTTTATGGGATATAACCATACTTGAGATTTCTGTCACAGAGAGCCTCCGGATAGAATGAATACAGGAATAGAGTATAATATAAGGAGTTGTAAATTAAACTTTGTCCGCAACTCCTAAGCCTTTTTTCACAAACGAATTTTGTTTACGTATTATTTTATTTAAAGCTTCCATTTGCAGAATATTTTGATTCAGGTCATCTTTTTATCTGTCAAAATTTTCCAGGTAACCTGAAATTATTGCATATGCTATTGCGGCGGCTTTTTCGTAAGACTCGGAGAAACCATTCCATACAGCCTCACTTTCCAGAACTTTCCAGAGAATTACCTTTCTCTGCTTCTGTTCTGCTACATGCTGCTTGAGGTAACTCCTGAGCTCATCCTGAAGCCGGATCATATCGGAATATGCAGGAGTTATCACACTTTCAATTTGCTTGCGGGTATATTTTGAGACTGCAGGACTGTGTCCGAGAGTGGAAATTCCGATTACAAGGTCTCCCCTTTTTATCACTGATGGGATTACGACATTACCTAAAGTGTCTACCTGATTAATCAAAATATCGCTTTCCCCTGCAATATCAGCAATCTTCCGGTTAAGGTCGGAACTGCTGGTTGCAGGAATAACAAGAAAAGCCCCTGAGACGATTTCCCTCAGTTTGGAATCCTCTGTTGCCTCAAGGTCAAGCCTTGAAAGACAGATCTGTCCTGATGCCTCAAGTTCCTTCAGCCTTTCGGAAAAGTCGAGGCTGACGACAATAGTGTCCGCACAGCCACAGAAAAGTTCGGCTTTACGTTCCCCGACAGACCCACCTCCGAAAATTACTATTTTTCTGCCTGAAAGGTCAAGTATGAGGGGGAGAAAATTAGTTTTTTCAGCCATTTTTAGGGACCTCAAAATATAAAAGTAATTAGTTAAAACATATAATTAATACTTATTTAATACTTATTTAATACTTATTTAATACTTATTTAATACTTATTTAATACTTAAAGCCTGACTCCTGTTTTCTTGAACTCTTTTTCGCTGAAGAAGAGGGTATAGTCTTTAATTCCTGTAGCTTCCGAAATCTTCTCAGCTACTTTTTCGCAGTCTTCGGGGTTATAGGAATGGACCATTGTAAACAGATTATATTGCCAGTCAGGATAGCGGGGGCGTTCATAACAGTGCGTAACTTCTGGAAATTCAGCCATGATATTTCCTACCGTTTCGATCTGCTCATCGGGAACATTCCAGACACACATCGCATTGGCTTTTATGCCTATGGCTCTGTGCCCTATTGAAGCCGCAAAGCGGCGGATCTTTCCAGCTTTCTGGAGATTTTTAAGCCTGTCAACAACCTCCTGTTCACTGATTCCAAGTTCAGAAGCAAACTCTTTAAAAGGAGAATGAGTGATAGGAATTCCGTCCTGCACGAGTTTTAGCAGTTTTACATCCGTTTTATCCATAATTTCACCTGATATCAAACTTTACCTGAATCTTAAACAGGTGCTTTGTAGGAAGATCAAGCAGAGGACAGCCAGTTTTCTCCCTAATTTCGCTGAGAATCCTCTCAAGCCTGTTTTTATTTGGGGCTGAAAGCGTAAACCAGAGGTTATATTGTGCAGTACTTCTGAGATAATTATGGGAAACTTCAGGATACTCGTTAATAAAAATAGCAATTTCCTCTATGCGGGAATCCGGCACTTTCAGGGCTACAAGAGTACTTACACCCCCCATATTTCTCGTGCTGAGGACAGGGCCTACCCTTCTTACTGCTCCTTTCCGGTTGAGTTCACGCAGCCTTTCAATTACCTCAGTTTCCGGAAGCCCGAGAATCTCGCCTAACCTTGCAAAAGGTTCGACTTCGAGGGGGATTTCCTTCTGGATAAGGTTGAGGATTCTTTTGTCCGTCTCATCAAGTTCTATTACCGGAACTTCCCCGCCATAAGGATCCATATCACAGGAAAAAACGGCAGCCTCTTTCCGGAGTTGATCTTTTAAGTTATCAATGTCAGTCATCTCGATCACGATCACTTTTTTCCGGGCCTGTATATGCAGTAAGGCTCCTCTTCGAGATAGTCACCTGTAGCAGCATAAGCTCTTGCCCTGCAGCCTGCACAGACTTTTTTATATTCACATATCCCGCACTTTCCTTTAAGCTCTTCGGGATCTCTTAATTTCCTGAAGACCTCGGAGTTTTCCCAGATATCCCTGAAGGATTGTTCCCTTATATTCCCGGCAAGCACAGGCAGGTAGCCGCAAGGGAAGACTTTACCCACACTTGATATGAAACAGAAACCTGTACCTCCGAGGCAGCCTTTTGTCATTGCTTCATAGCCGTGGGTTTTAACCGAGATCTCAATGCCTTCTTTTTTTGCCTGCTGGCGCATTATCCTGAAATAATGGGGGGCACAGGTTGCTTTTAGCTGGATTTTCGATTCTTTTTGCATTTCATAAAACCAGTGTAGAATGCGCTCGTAGTCTGCAGGGGAAACCTCATCGGATTCTTCTCCCCTTCCTGTGGGCACAAGGAAAAAGACATGATATGCAACTGCACCAAGCTCTTTTGCAAGCTCAAAAGTTTTATGGATTTCATCAAGGTTGCGTTTTGAGACCGTAGTATTGATCTGGAAAGGAAAATCGGTTCTTCTGAGGACTTCAATGCCTGCAAGCGTTCTTTCAAAAGCCCCGGGCATGCCCCTGAAATTATCATGTGTCTCTGCAGTTGCTCCGTCAATACTAATGCTGAGCCTCTGCACTCCGGCAGCTCTTAGTTTCTCCACAATTTCAGGTGTAAGAAGAGTCCCGTTTGTTGCAAGCACGACTCGAAGTCCGGCATTGGTGCCATACCGTGCAATTTCAAAAACGTCAGGTCTGGTTAGAGGCTCGCCTCCGCTAAGAATGAGAATGGGTTTTCCAAGCCCTACAACTTCATCAATGAAATGTTTAGCCTCTTCAGTTGTAAGTTCACCTGCTGGAACGGAGGAGGTGGAAGCTCCCCTGCAGTGTATGCAGTTCAGGTTGCATCCTGCAGTCAGTTCCCATGCGATAAGCCTTGGTGCATTTGTCATGGCAATCATAAATTAGCTGTTTTTATTAATAGCATTCACAGTTTAATGAGATTTACAAATTAACGATAATTGGAAAGTTAAAATCATAGAAAGTTAAAATCATAGCTCTAGGACCGAATAGCGGTCAGATTAGTTTTACCGTGAGTCAATCCATTGAGACTTGAAATATCTGGATTTGAAACCTGAAAGATCATATTAATAAAGTAATATTAATATTCTGCCATTTCAAACAGGAACCTGCGAAAAGAGACGGAGAAGTAAAGCTTGTTTTGCCGGAAAATTGAAGATTTTTGATGAGATCTTATAAAAAGAGTCAGTAGTTCCGAATCTCTTTAGTTCCGAAGCTTACTTTTTATAAACGAAGATATCAAAAAAGTATTGAAATTATGGAGTCGTTTGCTATGACTCAAAAAAACGACTCCATATCTGGAACAGACACAGTCAGTTTACTGGCTGTGTCTTCTGAACTCCTTAGTATCGTTAATATAATAACTTTACCCGCTGAAGCAAATTACAGCTATCAAGAATTTCTTAACGTTCTACTTCATGCGGCAACATCTCCTACCGATTCACTCGAATCTGCAAGTAATGATCTCAAGTCAAAAATACCAAATACAAAAATTCCTTCAGCTGATACTATTTTTAATTGAGCCTATCTCACAAGTAATATTATGTTTAAATTATAAATTTATTTTTATGTCATTTCGTGAAATCGATGATGTTCTATGGGAATCCATGGAACCTTCTCTTCCTTCACAGAAACCGCATACAGGAAGGCCACGTGCAAATATGAGGAAGTTAATGAACGGTATTTTGTACGTCGTTATGACAGGTTGTACGTGGAAAGACGTTCCCAGGAGATACGGATCTAAGTCAACAGTACATAAATTCCATCTATATTTGTGTGAACATGGTATCTATCAGAAGATTTTCAATGAACTTTTAAACAAAGGTTACGATTTGAATAAAATAGATCTTTCTCACTGCTTTACTGATACAAAGGATGTTCCGGCTAAAAAAGGGGGAATATCGGCTACGATGGACACAAAAAAATAAAAGGAATAAAAATAAGCATTTTAGTAAATTTGCAAGGTTTACCTCTCTCGATTATTATTGTTCCTGTAAATAAGAATGATTCTACACTTTATATACCTACAATTAAAAATTTCAATATAAAGAGACCTGTAGGAAGGCCTGTTAACAGGCCTTCCAAAGTAACAGCTGATGCAATGTATGATACAGCTAAAATTAGAAAATATAACAGGAAAAGAGGAATAAAGGCCAATATACCAGTAAATAAAAGAAATAGGAAGAAAAGGAAGAGAGAAAGACCAATAAAGGTAGATCATGAAGAATACAAGAAGAAAAGCATAGTAGAAAGGTTCTTTAGCTGGATAGAGTCATGCAAGAAAGTATTTCCAAGATATGAAATTAAAGAAACATCATATTTAGGAGTTGTAATGGTAGCAGCAATAATTAGAGTAAATGAGCTTTTGGGATAGGCTCAATTAAAAATAGAGGTGCTGGAGGTCCAACCAATAAAAATGGGAAAACAACGAAATAGCTCAGGTAAAATCAATATTAAAATTCCTAAAAAATGAGTATTTTTCGATAGTTTTTAATATTTATACCTCCGTAAAACACAAAGTTTGTTCCCTGCAATACAAAAAATAACTTCAGCAATGTAGGAATTGTTAGAGAATATCTGGACAAGCTTCCTCTCAAACCATATCTATCATTATCATTATTGGAGCCTCGTTATCCCTATCTATTACTATAATAGGTGTGCTCCAACGATGTAAGGATACCGGAATGGTTTCCTCTTCAACTCCGTTATCCAGTGTAATCTTGAATGTATAATTCTTCGTTCCGATAGAATATAGAAGACTAAACGGTTTTGCTTCTGAAACACTTTCATCCGGATAAAGCTTGTATGATTCCTTGAACATGGAACTATTGCGCGAGTTCAATATTTCTACAGTTACTTCATGGATCCCTGCATCATTATTTCTGATTTCAAAAAAATTAGGTAAAGCCGGACCGCCCAAAAGGAAAATCAATGCATAATAACCTATAATTGCAACTATGGGTATGATCAGCAAGAAGAGAAGTATTTTTCTAATATTTTGCATTTGAAATCCCTCTAAAGTAGAAGGAGATTTACTAATCTCCTTCTTAGCCAGTTTTCGTTTTGCGATACATTCCTGTTAATCCCCCGGATACAATTGATTGACAATTTTTGAATGTCACATAATCCGCATTTTCATACAGAGATTATCCCAAAACCAATTTTATTCCTGTCTCAATAAGAATTTTATAATCATTTTCAGGATCAGGAACTCAAATTATTATTTGGAGGTAGATATTTTGAGTCAAATATTGGTTTTTAGGATTTGTTCACCTACAACTGAAAACTCAGTTGTATATGCCATTATTTACTTTACTCCAGCACGAACTGCACCATATATTTGTTCCGGCATAAGCCCATGCATAGTTCATAATACACTCTGGGTGAACGGGAGAGTTTTGATCGAGGGCATCGAAATTATGAGAAACTTCATGCTGAACAATGCTGTCATGCGGCCATTCCACACCAATTCCTGTTACAGTATCAGTACATACCGAATAAGCTCCTCCCCGGAGGGTACCATCACTAAGTTCATATGTTCGAGCTATGCCATTATGGTTTAATTCATGTGCCCAACCTAGTACCAGATCACTTGCCGAATAACGAACCCAACTCTCATCATCTTCAAGATCATCAAGAACAGCTGACGCGTCATAGGATGGAGATACATCACTTGCATCCCAAGAATTCCAGTACCACCATCTATAGACACTGATTCCAAAATCTTCAAATCTGGATAACGCATTAGCAGTATCTTGTTGAAATGATTCTGTTGGTGCATGGACACTATCTGTTGCTACAAAAATATGGACATCTATAGCGTCATTTATTGCGTAGGGATTGGTCGTTACACGTGTAGAGGTCTTGGGTTCGATTTCAAGTTCAATCACATCTTCTGACTCACACGACAAAGTTCCTTTTTCAATCAGTTTTTTCACTTCTTCTTTGGGTATAAGATACCCATTTACTTTCTCTAATTTAGGATTTCCTGGATCCACACCATATAATTCCATGTATTTTTGCCTTGCATTGTCTATGATATCGAACATTTCCTCAGTGGTTATTAAAAGATCATAGTTTTCTCCTTTTATCATACCTTCGTGAGGTCTGCCCGTATCACTCGCTACAACTCTTTTATCGCTATGCAAAATCGTTCCTTCCAAGTAGTTTGGAAGCTCATTGTTTGCAAATTTTATGTCGTTTTTACTTATGTTGTATTTGATATACAAATCCTGCAATTCTGCATCTGTATAATTTATACTGTTTTCTATTGAAACTTCATCAGAATTCTTTTCAGTTTGAGCGTTCACAGCTGGCACAAACGCCGTGCTCACAATCAATAATGCCGCAAGTAGTGCACCAATACCAAATTTCCTGTTTGCAATCATTCTTTTACCTCGTGATTTTATTCCCGAGGCAAGATCAAGCAAGCTTCAAATATTCGCAAAGCTATCATTTCCTTGCCTCAGGGCATGTGAAGTTCAAATATGCTCTGGAAGGTTTGTTTGAACTTCACACTCAAAAATCTCTCTTAATCTTCTCCTATACATTTATTATGATGATGAATTTTTCATCAGCCTGATTAACATTCATTAAACCACTTCTTTTTTTCATCGAAAATGGCGGAATTTCAGAGCTCTAATTGATGCCAAGAATTCGATCTTACTTTCAGCAAATAATCTGGTATTCTTTTCTTAACTAAATCATAAAATTGACAAAAATAATAGCAACATACATGCCTCAACAAAAGAAAAAAATATATTACGTCAAAACAATTTAATAGATAATCCATTTTTATCCGATTGATGTTTTAAAACACCTGAATGTTAGCATTTCC
>NZ_LMVP01000073.1 GCF_002287235.1 Methanosarcina spelaei | reverse complement strand
AGCGAAAATCACTGCCAGATCGAAAACATCATGACAGCGTGATCACAAGCCTTTTCAAAAAACTGCTTGACCGCAAGCCTTTTCAAAAAAGGCTTGAGCGAAAATCACTGCCAGATCGAAAACATCATGACAGCGTGATCACAAGCCTTTTCAAAAAACTGCTTGACCGCAAGCCTTTTCAAAAAAGGCTTGAGCGAAAATCACTGCCAGATCGAAAACATCATGACAGCGTGATCACAAGCCTTTTAAAAAAAGGCTTGATCGAAAATTACCGATAAACCTAAAACATCATAACGGCGTGATCAACCGGCGCAACGGTTGCTATACAAGAATATAGCTGCTTAAGAGGGGGAATATGACTTATACTATTCTGGATGAACTAGCATACCGGTTTTATGGGGACTTCTTCTATAAAAATAAAGAATATTTCCAAGATTTAAAAGTAAAAATACGCTATTCTCATATTTCTATGTCAGTAGACCAATACCTTGCTTCTACTTTAATGTACTCAGTAATTGCAGGAATTGCCTCAGGAACTTTTGGCTTATGGTTAGGATTCAAAACCTTTGGGAACCCAGTTTCCCGACTTAGCCTTTTTGTAGATCCCAGACGTGCCGACATTGCAGGTGAATATGTATATCCTCTCGCAATTCTAGTTGGTCTTATACTGTTTCTTGTAAGTTTTTTTGCAGTACTTCTCGTGGCATATGTTTATCCTTATTTTCAGGCTAATAATCGACAAGCTTCTATCGATAAATCCATGCTTCCGGCGATAAACTATATGTATGCTCTGACAAAAGGAGGTATGTCAATCTATGATGTGTTCAGGTCTTTGAGCAGACATGCATACATATTTGGTGCAACTGCGGAAGAAATCTCCTACATTGTAAGAGATATGGACTACCTGGGAAAGGATTTCATAAGTTCCCTTAAAGTTTCCAAGGAACGCACCCCTTCAGAAATTTTCAAAGACTTCATTGATGGATTGATCATTGTTTCAAGCAGCGGAACCATTACCGAATATATAAAAAACAAGTCCGAGCAATATCAGGGTCTGGCCGAGATGGCAAATAAAAACCTGCTACAGAGACTTGACGTACTTGCCGAAATCTACGTGACAGGTCTTGTTGCAGGCCCTCTTTTCATAATGGTAACCCTTGTTGTACTACAGTTTTTCCGGCCGGCTTCAGCTCAGATCCTTTACATGCTTATTTATGTGATATTACCTCTTGCAACCCTGCTATATTTAGTACTTCTCGATACTATGGGAGAACTTTCCATTGCTCCGAAAAAAGGTAATGTTCGCAGTTTTACAATAAACCTTTCCGATATCCCAGAAATTGATTCCGGGCTTACTGAAGAGGAGGAGCAGAAAAGGAGAAAAACGTACCTATTGTACAGGAAACTTTATAGGTTCAGAGACATGGTGTTCAACCCTTACAGGACTATCAGGAATGAGCCAAGATACACGTTTTTCTTCGGAGTTCCGCTTGGAGTGTACTATCTTACTCAACTTCCAAGAAACCTTAGAAACAGACTTTTTTCTAGTTTCCATCACCTGAACATAGGTTTTGACCATGTCACTGACAGTGCTATAACGTTAATTACTGCTGTTGATGATTATTTTGTCATTTTTATTGTCGTTGCCCTGATCCCTTTTATAATTTTTTATGAAATCAAGGCGTGGAGGATGCGCAAAATCGACGAGAAAATGCCTGATTTTTTGAAAAGTCTTTCCAGTATGAACGAGTCCGGGATTATGCTTGCAAATTCCTTAAAAATAATAGCTGAATCTAAACTGGGAATCCTTAGTAAAGAACTTAAAAACTTAAAGGAAGATCTTTCCTGGGGCACTTCCACATCTAAAGCCCTTATGAACCTTGAGAGCAACATAAGAACACCTTCTTCAAGCCGAACTCTTCACATTCTAGTAAAAGCAAATGAGTCTACAAGTGACCTTAAAAACGTACTCTCGATTACTGCTAAGCAGGCTAGAAATGACGAGGATATGAAAAAAGAACGCTCATCATCAATGGTGGTCTACGTTGTTACGATCTATGTAGCTTTCTTCGTTTTCCTTTTCATAGTTTATATCTTGGCTACTAATTTCTTCCCTCAAACTGCTTCTTTCGCTACCTCTTCACAGGGAATGGGAAGAATTGGCGGATATTTTAATGTAGAAGAATACAGTATGCTCATGTTCCACTCCGCTCTGGTACAAGCTTTCACTTCCGGAATTATCGCCGGGAAGATGGGACAGGGATCGGTGTATCTGGGCTTGAAATACAGTGTAAGTATGGTAATAATAACTTACGTGGTTTTCACCATGTTTGTTTGATCTTTTCCAATTGTTTTGTTCTTGAATTTTATGGCTTATATAACTCTATGTTTTATCTGGAGGGTTTCAAGTGCTTCAGTTCCAAAACCGATTTCTTATTTCTTAAAAAACGATCTTTAAATTTATTAAAAAGTCAAGTTTTATGAATCAATTTTGGAGTCGCGGTACAATAATATCTATGTCAGAAAAGAGGTGATGTATCAGTTGCAACGCAGTTAACACTCTTAGCAAGAATCTCTCATTAGATATAAATTTTGTCTATTAATAGGCTAAAATATGTATTTATTCAAATTAATTATAACTAGTTTAAATAAATTGTCATAAAAAGTTATGTGCTTGATTACCTCTTTTTTCCTTATTAAATCCATAATATAAAATCTATGTTTTTCATAAAGCCTAAGATCTTCTTGCCAGTAAATATATTTAAAATCAGCATTCTGTGACTATAATCTCTATTGTTCTTCTTTTATTTTCTTGTTTTCAATATGATTACCCAGATGAATATAATATCTCAATTAATTAAAAATTTTAGGATTTTAGTGAACGACATCTTCATAAAAATATATAGTATACAGATTAAAAAAGTTTATATGTCTGAGTATAGATTCAAATTCATTAAGAGTGGGGTGTACTCATGACTGAGAGTGTAAATTATACAGGTAATTCGCAAAGAAGTATGCAGATGCAACCGCAGCTGTCAAAAAGCGATATTTTTGGAGTACTACAAAACGACAGAAGAAGGTATGTTCTTGAATTTCTCCGCACTCAGGGAAGCCAGAGCATACGTTCTCTGTCCGAAGAAATTGCTCGTGTTGAGTCCCAAACAGAAGAGCCGAAGAGTAACGTAAGAAAAAGCGTATATATTTCACTGCTCCAGACACATATTCCAAAAATGGAAAGCCTTGGAATCATTGCCTACAATAGGGAGCAGGACACTGTAGAACTTCTTCCTGCTTCTCGGGACTTTGATGTTTACATGGAAACCGTCAAAAAAGGGGACATCCCCTGGAGCCAGTTCTATCTTGGCCTGAGTGCGCTTGCTATTGTCGGCAGTGTCACGATTTTTACAGGTTTGATCCAGTGGATCTCAAGTCTCCAGTGGATGCTCTTTACAAGCATAACCTTCTTTGTATCCTCAGCCGCCCATCTGCGCCATGTCCGCAAGCTTGAAGAATAGCTCTCCACGTTTGCAACGCAACCGAAAACCGGTCAAAACCGGTTATCGGTTCCCTTTTTAGTTCTTTTTCGAAACATATTCTGATGATGGTAACCCGTCATTAAAGAATTGAAACGACTCAAACCTTCTACTTTTCCCGGAATCTTTTTGTTCTCTCAGGGCACAGGCAGTATATCCAGGCTTTACCTCCTCCTAAGTTTTCTTTGCTCACTCGCAAAGCAGTATATAAACAAGTTCTGAACAAGCAGGAACTTACACTAAAAATTATAGATTTTTTTCCCTGACATCCAGGTAACCTATCCTTTTCTAGAGCATCCTGACATTAACCTACTGTTACTTTCCTGCTGAACCTACAGTGCCTCTTACTAATGTTAATCTCCTCTTAATGGCCCAGAATTTCGACTAATTTGCCAATAACTATCTCCATACGGGCCATAGATGGGAATAGCTCAGATCGTGGGAGGGGGTGAAGGATCAAGCCTAGAAATGGGCTTCATCTATTTCCTTTGCAGTGATCTGGGAGTAAACGAATAAATTCCTCGGATCAAACGGAAGTGGAGGGGGTAAAGGATGAAGTCCAGAAATGGGCTTTTCTTCTTTCCTTTGCTACGATTTGGGGAGCAAATTGACAACTGAAAATTAGATTGATCAAGTTCAGATCGTGGGAGTGGGGATGAAGAGTGAAGATCTAATTCAGAAAAGGGTTTCTTCTCTTTTCCTTACAGCGATCGGGAAGTAAGTTGACAGGAAGTAAATTGACAATAATAAAATTGACAATAATAAAATTGATCAAATAGGTGGAAAGAAAATGCTTAACAAGAAAATGCTTTTGAGCGTGCTCATTGTCGGTGTAGTTGCCACCGTTGCAGGAGCTGGAACATGGGCAGCATTCAGTGATACTGAAACAAGTAATGATAACACTTTTACTGCTGGAACATTAGATCTGGTAGTGGGGGGAGTAGGAACATCTCTACCATTGACTGTAGAAAATGTATATCCTCAAGCCACAGGTACCATAGGAACAATAAGTGTGGAGAATGCTGGTACAATTGATGGAACGCTGTCTCTTAAAATAATTAACATTGTAGATGATGAAAATGGTGTCAATGACCCTGAGTCTAAGATTGGCGACACTGACGCTGCTGGTGAACTTAGCAGTCACTTGACGATCTATGCAAATGGTAATGTAGTAACTCCTGGTACAGCTATGTCAATTGGAGCTCTTGGGGCTGGAAGTAATCAAAATATAGTACTAACTTATGCAGTTGACGATGCTGACAACAGCATTCAGACAGACAAAACTACTTTTGATACTGAGTTTACTCTGGATCAGGCTTAAATTGAAATAGTGGGAACAAACCCCACTATTTTTTAGGAGGCATCAGAAATGAAAGTGATACCTTCAGTTCTGTTAATCTCTTTTGTACTCCTTTTGGCTTCCGCAGGTACATGGGCATCTTTAACTGATGTTGAGGCAGCTTCAGGAGAAGTAGTTACTGCGGGAACAATGGATCTGTACATAACGGATAACGGCCCAATCATAGACCATGAGTGGACGCTCACTCATATGATTCCTGGGGACAGTAAATCTGGTCAGCTTAATTTACACAACAATGGAACCGTTGCAGATCACGTAGAGATTACGTTCTCAACTGTTTGTCGAGATCCTGGCTATGAAGCAGGAGCAAATGAAGAAAGCGATACACTCAATGGTGCTGATGGGATGGATAAGTACTTGAAAGTGGTATCAATGTCATATATTAAATATGGATCGGGAATAAGTTCTGGAAATCTAGTTAAAGATGGGGTTTCATCTGTTATCACTGACAGAAACGGGAACGGTTACATTGACCTTGCAGATCTTAATGGTATAACGCTGGATAATCTGGATGCACCAGGACCTATGCAGACGTATCCCATAGACTTCGATATGGAAGTACGTTTCGATGAAAGTGCTCCAAATGATTACCAGGGAGATGAATGTATATTGACAATGAAGTTTGACCTGAAATAAGATCCAAGTCAGTAGAACCTAAGTCAGTAACAGAGCAATTAGAAGGAAAGGAAGCAAAAAAAGAAAACTGTGAATTTCCTTTCCCTTTCTATTTTTGGCATGAGAGTATATGAAAATAATAAAGTTTTTGATCGGGTTGATATTTATCGTCATCGTTGTACCTATAGTTGCAACCCTGGTTCCTACAGGTCCAGTCAAGTTCATGACTGTGACAGGAAGCAGTATGGAGCCCACAATAACATCCAGTGATATAATTGTGGTCGACACTACAAAAACGCAGCCAGTGGTTGGGGATATAGTGTCTTATCATCATACATTTGAAGAAAATCAGAGATTTATAGTCACACACCGGATAGTGGGAGTGGAGATCGGGGGGTACAGGACAAAAGGAGATGCATACACAAAGGCAGACGGCTACATTGTCAGTCCTGAAAACGTGATAGGAGTTATGTGTTTCAAAATCCCATACCTGGGTGAACTCGTTCACTTTGCAGGAACTTCTAAGGGACTCTTATTGCTTGTGATCTTCCCTGCACTGACACTGATCGTGCAGGAATTACGTGAGATTATTCGATTAATAGAGAGATAAACAAATTAAGGAAGATAAAGGAGGATAAACATGAGGGCGTTCGATAAAATAATACTTTTTGGAATGATGTTAACCCCTCTCGTTTTATCTGAAATTACATTCGCCTGTTTGACAGACAATACCTTTGCTTACTTCAGTGACATGGAGTACAGTACTGGAAACACAATAAAGGGAGGTACGTGGAACAACGAATCCAGCTTCCTTGTTGTATCCGACAGCAAACTCACCGGAAACGGCGAAAAGCTTCAAGGAATCACTCTTGATGTAAGTGATACCCAGAATGTGACTATTGATAAATTTCAGGTATGGTGGGATTCTACTCTAGAGGGTTCAAGCCATATAACGAGTATAGGCATAGACGGGAACGAGTTCTTTAGCGGTAGCCGGTCAGTAGGGGAAATTGTGGATGGGGAGGATTATCTGCTTGAAGCCGGGTCCTCTGCAAAACTTGATCTCTATTTTGACAGCAGTGTTTCGAATCTGGCCCCGTTCACCATTAACATTGTTATGAACGATGGATCTGTGAAGAGTTTTGTAACGGGTCCGAAATATCATTCGGATGTTACGGAAATCTTTAAGACGAATCAAGAGTCCAGTCAGAACGAACAGGAAGTTGAACAGGAAGTACCTTTGACAGAAGCAGAAGATAGTCAAGCGCAGGCAGAATCTGTAGACCGTCAGGAACCTGTAACAAATGAAGAAGAAAATCAGAATACTCCAGAAGCTTCTACAATCGATACTAAAGAAGAGAGCCAGGATGCAAAGGAACCAGCTGTTGAAGACTCCGAAGAAGAGGGCTATGATGGCCAGAAAATTTCCGTAACGGATGTAGAAGAGAGGCAAGATGAAGAGGGCCAGAAAGAACAGGAATCACCTGTAATAGACATAGAAGATGGTCAAGCACATGAAGATAGTCGAAAACTGGAAGATAGTCAAACACAGGAAGGGTCTGTAGATAGCCAGGAATCTGTGACAGGCACTATGGAAAGTAAGGGTTCGGACACTTCTGTAATAGATACTGAAGAAAAGAACCCTGGCACACAGGAAGCTCCTCTTGAGAACTAGCGGGTGAAGCGAAACATGAAGAAGAGAGAAATTATACAGGCTGTAATTATCTTTCTGATTGCGGCGTTTCTTGTCAATTCCTTAATTCCATTTTTTACAGGTTCAGCACAAGCTCTGATTGTGCTGAGCGGGAGCATGACGCCACTAGTACTGCCAGGAGATATGATAGTTGCAAAATCGATCAGTCCGGATGAACTTACGGTAGGGGATGTTGTAGTTTTCCGGGGTACTGGAGAGAAAGCTGACAGTCTTGTAACGCACAGGATTGTAAATATACAGGAAGGAAAAAAACGTGTCTTCCAGACGAAGGGGGATGCAAATGAGGAAATAGATGACTTTAAAGTCCCTGCATCCGATGTTGTGGGAAAACTGACTTTTGTTATTCCATTTGCCGGACATTTGCCTGAAGCTTCCAAAAATAAAAACCTGTTTTTCCTGACTGTCATTCTGCCAGCGGGCCTGATAATCCTTGACGAATTAAAACGCATTATTAAGTACAGCTCCCCAGCCCGAGCTCGAAAATCCGAACGAGAGCAGAATAAAGTTGCCAGACGCACTTCTTATGTATTCAACGGAGTAAGGTTGTCTGCACTTATTTTTATAAGTGGGTTTGTTTTCACAGGCATATTCTTGCAAAATCTGGGAGGGAATGGACCCGTAGTCCTGGAGAAAGAGTACAAAGTAGAAAACTCTGGAATTCTGCCGTCTGTATATGTTTTCACACCCGATAATCCGGCGCAAAAGTTTGCTATTGAACACTGGTACGGAGTTATTCCTCCAGCTAACTCAACTCAGGTTATTGCACCGGAAAATACTCCTGCAAAATTGAGTACAGTACCTTATATATTGCCGGTTTTCTGGATAACTGAGCTTGCGGAAATAAGTCCTTATCTCCCTACTGCTTTCGGTATCTTGCTTTATGTATCAGTCTTTACATTGCTTCTGTCTCCCTTTTGGTGCCGGAAATCGGGAATTAGATCGCATAAAAAAAAGATCTTGGTTCATTGGCTGCTTGCACAGAGTAAGAGGGCTCTCAATCTGGAATGAACTTACGAGGGGAACCATTCGGCTAAATCTAACTCTATGCTATCGTTTATATGTCTATTATCTCTATGTCTATTATCTCTATGTTTATTATCTCTATGTTTATTATCTCTATGTTTATTATCTCTATGTCTATTATCTCTCTATTTTTTACCTTCAACCAACAAATTATCTAGGTAGTAAATATCATCCAAAACCCAACACTTAACAAAAGATTTAAATGTTCAAATACTACACTATAAGGGAAAAATGGGGGTAAGATTCTGAAGGTTGCACTCCTTAAGCTTAAAAATGCAGTAATTGATAGGTTTCGAATACTCATCCTTATATTCGGAATAACTATGATTTTTTCCGGACTCTGGACTTATGAAGCATATGCAGGGGCCGCTTACGAAGAAAGGGAGGAAATAGTTTCTTCCTATACGCAGTATGGCTCGTACACTTATACAGCGCCTGTAACGAAGTCTAACCCCCTTTATACAATCGGGACTGTACTTGAAATGGGGAAGCCTGCGTATTTTTTTGCAGTATCCCCTACTGTTGATGTTTCTTTCACATACCACCTTAAAGCTACAGATTCTGCTAATATCAGCGTAAAAAGAGAGACAGTCATTGTTGCAACCAGTAAAGAAGTAGCTGAGGAAGAAGGGAAAGAAGACATAATCTTCTGGCAAAAAGAATTTCCTTTGAAGTCTAAAAGAGCGGTTGATATTGAAAACGACGAGCCTATCACCGAGACATTTTCCATTAATGTATCCGAAATACAGTCAATGGTCAAAGGTGTGCAGGACCAGCTCAAATACCCACAGGGGGCAACAGTAGAAATCATAACTCGCGTCAATTATGAAGGACAAGTTAACGGAAAATATGTCAACAATACAAAAGATTTTGCTATACCGTTAGTAATGGGTTCTTCATACTATCAGATGCCTGAAGAACTGGAGTTTAATGAAAGTACTGCTTTATATAAAAAGATCAGAGTCCAGAAAGACTCGTCACTGTCAAGCATTAAAAAACCATTGCCTATTTTTCTGCTCAGTATAGTTCTTGTAGGGACTATCCTCTCCTGCAGGAAGATGAAAAAGACTGAGCCATTATATATCGAAAAGCTGGAAATAGAACAAAGACGTTCACCTTTTAAGGAATTTGTCAGCAAAGGTAAGCTTCCCGAAAATATAAGTTCCCTTATTAGAGTTGAAATATCTTCTCTCCAGGAGCTTGTAGATGCTGCTGTTGATATGAATGAACGCGTAATCTATGATGCAGAAACCGGAGTATATTTTATAATTCATAGTGGCATAATATATGTTTTCCTGGAAAACTCAAAGGAAAAAACCAATGCTAGTTAAAAACTAAGTCAGGTTTCTGACTTCGTTTAGAACTTCCAGTAGCCATTTCCCTAAGCTCGAATTGAGATAATAACTGTGAATTTTCAAATAATTCTCCCAAAAATGATAACTGAAAAAGGTTGTTATTTGGGGATTCTGTGGAAAGTAAGATGAATAATAGTCAACACTGAACAAAAAATATCAATGAGTACAGACTCTTCCTGATTTGAGGGGACACGATGAAATAACTGGACCTGCCTGGGCATGATTAAAGTTCTAGCCAATTGAGTCTGTATAGCACGAGTTTATATTACACAGTCAGTTTAAGCTGTGTAACATTTATCTTTATAACTATAATCTCATTTTTAGCTAACTTAAGTTCTCAAGATAGTTCTCAAGATAGTTCTCAAGATAGTTCTCAAGATAGTTCTCAAGATAGT
>NZ_LMVP01000072.1 GCF_002287235.1 Methanosarcina spelaei | reverse complement strand
GGAAATGCTAACATTCAGGTGTTTTAAAACATCAATCGGATAAAAATGGATTATCAATGGTTCGCAGGAAAGGAATATATTGCAAATCCCTTTACGTTTGTACTCATAATCATAAATCGCAGGTTTCCCAGGTGAACAGGGGACAGGAATCCTGGTTTCTGCAACGAGTTGTTTTGGGGACTCATCCATACAAACAACAGGATTTCGTGGATCAAATGGACGTTTATACACATCCAGAACCATTTCCATACTTGCAACAAAGCTACTGTTTTGTTCCGGAGGAATTACCCATCCTTTCCTTTGCCAGGGCTTTATTTCGTTTTTTTAACGTACGTCTTATTGTTTCATGAGAAATATTATCAGTATAACCAAGCTCTACAACCTTATCAGCTAACAATCTCAAGGACCATCTTGCAAAACCTTCAGGAGGTTCACTGCAGCTAAGGGCGACAATATGAGCTTCTAAATCACAATCAACCTTTTTGTCGTAAATGCGATTTCTTTTTTCTCCATTGAGAGCAACCTCAAGCCCTTTTTCAACAAATCGCTTTTTAACACGGTCAATTTTTCTCATACTAATGTTCAGGATACGTGAGATCTCTTCATTGGTTGAATGGTTAACATTCCATTCACTTTTATCACAATTAGTAAGATTAAAGCATTGAGAATTTGTTGTGAGTCACGTTTACCCTTTAAGGTAAGTTCATAAAGGACTTTACGCTCATCTTCGGTAAGTGTTACAGTGTATATATTCATAGAGTTATTTATGGAAAATCATAAAATATAAATTTTAAAATTTTACGACATTTTAGGATTGACAGGACAATAGTCTGTTGGCCTGAGAACCCTAGCCCCTCAAACATATTTTGATTCCACAAAAACCATATGTTTTTAAAAATATGAAGAAATCCTAAGAATATTATCAAAAGGAAAAAATGAGCTGAGGTATGAGAAAATCTTAATATTTTTGTGTAAAATATCAAGGTATCTGCAGGGAGATCTAAACATAACTGCAAAAATCTGGACATAAGTGAATTGAAAAATGTAGTTAAAAGGACACAGCTCTCAGTATAATCGAAGCTCTAGCGGATTAATTCCAAAATAAATTAATTATTCAGCGGAAAATTCGACTCAGTACCAAAATCCAGTGATGAATGTAAAATTCAAAATCACTGGATTTTGTAAGTGGTCACAATCCGTTTGATACGACATTGGGGTTGAAGTCTTTAGATATCGAATATTGATCTTGATGAAAACCGGATTCTTCTTTCGAATTCAGATTTTCAATCAAGAAATACAAAAATCACTGGATTTTGGAACAGAATCGAAAATTCGTTAGATCAATGGATAGATCGAAAATTCGGGTTTGTGAATATACTTTGGAATACAAGCACTATTATTTGCCAAAACAGGAAAAAAAGGAAGTTATTTATAGCACTCGACCGATCTGTATAAGATAATACTTATACACTTATAATTAAGAGGCAGGTTAATGAAAGATCATATAAAAAACATGGCTGAAGTTCTCAAATCCCTTGGTGATGAGAAAAGACTGAAAATAATAAAAATACTTGCTTCGAATATTGATGAAGCCTTTTGCGTTTCTGATATAGCTCAACAACTTGGCATCTCTCAACCTGCCACATCTCAACATATAAAAGTATTAAAGAATGTTGGGATTCTTGAAGAAAATCGGAGAGGTTTTAGAGTTTTCTACACAATTAATTCTGATGTGTTGGCTGAGTATAAAAAAGACATAGATGAATTGTTTAAAAAAGCCTTTCAGAGATGCCAATATAATTTCTCTTGTGACAAATGTCCTTATAATAACAAGTATCAGTAAGCGGATATAGCGTCTATTATAAGTTTTTGCTTATATTCTTATAGAAATGGAGGTGTACTTGCATGAGCTAATTCACAATTGCTACTATTCATACTATCATCAAGGGCAGTATTTGAAAGGATACCGCTTTGTGACTATTTACAAAAACCAAGGAGAGGTGAACATACTTTGATAAAAGATCTGTTATTAGAAGTTGATGAAGTAAAAATAACAATAATCATGGACAATACAGTCGATGTATTTATGACAGGTAATGAAATTGTACACAGGTTTAATTCAAGTTCTAATTGCCCACTTATAGCAGATGATGGTTTTTCACCAATTGTAGCAGAGCACGGTTTTTCAGCAATGATCCAGGTTAAATGCGGAAATAAACAAGGAACTGTATTATTGGATACAGGTATGAGCCCGGGTGGCATTTTACATAATATGACTGCCTTAGGAATTAACGTAAATGATATGCAAGCAATTATACTCAGCCATGGTCACGCTGATCATACTATGGGGTTGCCTGGTATAATTGAGAAATTAGGATCGCATCAAATACCCCTTATTTATCATCCGGATGCTCTTTTAGACAGAAAGATTATAATGCCAAACGGGTATGAATTGAACATCTCGCCACCAAAGTTGACTGCTTGTCAACAGGAAAAAATTGCTTTTATTGAAAAAAGCGATCCAACCCTTCTAGTTGATAACATGGTTCTCGTTTCCGGTGAAATTGCTCGAACTACTGATTTTGAAACTGGATTCCCTATCCACTATACAAAATGTAATGACCAATGGGAAAATGATCCGGTAATAAAAGATGATCAGTGCGTTATTGTAAATGTTCGGGGACAAGGATTAGTTGTAATTACAGGTTGTTGTCACTCTGGAATTGTCAATACCATCCACTATGCTCAAGCACTGACTAATAACCAACAAGTTTGTGCCGTATTAGGCGGTTTCCACCTAACGGGTGGGATATTTGAAAAAATAATTCCTGCTACGATTGCTGAATTGCAAAAAATTAATCCAACCTATTTGATGCCGGGTCACTGCACTGGTTGGTCTGCCATCCATCAAATTGCCCAAGCAATGCCTAAAGCATTTATACCAAACAATGTTGGTACCACATTAGTTTTCAAAGCTAAATAAATATAAAAATTTATATATTCTCTTCAAATTGCATGGTAAAAAGTAAATTTCTCATGAATGATGATATTTAAAAATTTAACCAAGCTTGAAAAACATATCCAATAAACACATTAAACTTTATAACTGCGTTATATAATTTCTGCATATGTTTCTTGCATATGTTTTTAACTGAAAGATCGCCATTGAATTTGAAGAGAATACAAACTTACTATTGGTCATCAGTTAAGGAATTTTCTTGTTTGTATACAATCGATTTCGGACCAAAAAAGTCCAAAATTTCGAATACCACTCTGAAATTGATATTTAGTCCCAGCTTCAAATAAATGAGCATCTTGGAGAACTTTTGTTGAAATCAGTGCAATTTGTCATAGTTCCCCACTTAACCGAAGATGCATGAAATAACAGTGTAGGTTATTGAGAATATGTCAGTTTCTAATAAGCCGCAGTAGAGCACATCGGTGCAATTGGATGTTTGATAGGAATCGAGCAGATGAACACTTCAAAAGATCACCGGAATAAAAGAGTATGAAGCGGGGAAAAAATGTGATGGCACAAAATTTCTTGGAGAGCCATATATTTTGAAAGGAGTGTAAAATGATGAAAATTTTAAACCTGTATTGTTCAATTACCGGTAATACTAAAAAAGTTGCATTGCAGATCGAAAAAACGGTTAAGTCATTGGGTATGATGGAGGTCACTACTATAGAGGTGACCAAAGATAGTGATCCGAATGCATTCGATTTACTTGATTTTGATTTCATTTTTATGGGATCGGGTGTGTACACGTGGCTACCCCCACAAGTAATGATTGACTTTTGTAGGGCTATGCTGAAAAAACATGTTGACAGAGGTGATGTTAAGAGTTGCGCTCCAAGAATTGATAAAAAAAGAGCCGTAACCTATAGTACCTTTGGCGGTCCCCATACAGGTGTAAATGAAGCTATATTTGCACCCAAATTCTTAGGGCAATTACTTGATCACCTTGGTTTTGAGATAATAGCAGAATGGCTAATTGAAGGCCAGTTTAACAGTAAAAATGAATTCTATAGACGCTTTAATACAGAAGGGCGAATGGGAAATATTACAGGACGACCTGATGAGAATGATTTACAACGTGTTGCAAACTGGGTTACAGGAGTTTTAAAAGTATAAGATGCTCTGTATGTATACAGCCCGATCGGTTTTTGAACGGTCTAAGTGGTAGGCAGAAAAATTGTGTAAATCTCCATTGTCAGATAAAATTGAACATGATAATGGAGCGATAGCAGAAAAAAATCATCATTAGTTATGACCCAAAAGGGAAGATTAATTTTTTCCTATTAGATTCGAATTTATACTTCAGCAATATACCTAATTTTGAAATTTATTCTATAATTGCGTGAGTGAAATACAAAAGATTGCATACATTTCTGTCTTTGTTTATTCCATGGAAGTACATTTTTTTGTACTCTTCAGCAGTCACGTTCTGGACTTCGGAAAATCCTCTCTTCGTGAGAAAAGTTTCGATCGTTCCTTCCTTAATACCGAACTTCAGTGGTTCTCCAACTTGTGCCAGGTGGTTATGGATATTCCTCCCTACCTCTAACTCACAGCTTCCATCGATTACGGATTCAGGCAAATAATCGAAGAGGATGGAACTTCCTGTTCCCGCGTTCATCCGTATAAAAGCCAGTATCTCATCCACAACTTTTGGAGGAAGGTAATATAAGAGCCCCTCCATGAGAAAGAGGGTCTTCTCAGATTTATTGTACCCTGCATCCTGCAGTTTCTGGTCAGGATTTTCGGTTGCCAGATCAATTGGGACGTATGCGACGTGATCCGGGAGGGAGTTGAAGATCTTCCTGATTGTTTCTATCTTCAAATTTTGAGTATCTGGGTGATCTACCTCGAACACCTTTATTGCTTTCAGTCCTTCGATCCGATAGGCGCGGGTATCATATCCTGCACCAAGGATGATCAGTTGCTCAAGCCCTTCATCTGCTGACTTCCCTACAAAATCATCGAAATATCTGACTCTGGCTATTCCGGAATTAACCATACCGGGAAGGAATCTTTCGTACCGCTCTGCATCAGCCTTTACTTTCTCAGGATTATTGCGAACAAATTCCAGGATATCAGGGTTGATGAAATAGATAGCATACGGGTCGTAACAGATGCGTTCGTCTTCTGGCTTGATTGATTCGCCCAGTCGGTAAAGTGCAACTCCTTCAGCCGTTTTGCTGCTGGGCCTTTTCCTATTCATAATATTCAAAATTTTGTTTTCTTTCTCGTCCAAGGTTTCCATAAATATTTACTCCATTGAATAAAAGTTTCACCATAATTTATTTTTCTATCACTTGATTATTATTAGTAATGTAACGTCTCATTTATAAATTCTAGTCGATTGTTATTTTTATTGGACCACCGCATGGGCAAACGATAATAAGCTGAATACCACTCTGTTTTCATTTATTCCATGGAAATAGGCTCTCTTATAGTCCTCACTTGTCACATTTTGGATTTTGGAAAATCCACGTTCTGCAAGGAACATTTCGACTATCCCCTCTTTAATACCGAACTGGAGGGGTTCTCCCAGTTTTTCCACGTGTTTCCGCATATTCTCCCCCTCAGCCAGTTTACATGTTCCGTCAATTACAGATTCGGAAAAGTAATCGAAAATGATTGCACTTCCTTTACCCGAATTTTTTACGATGAAGGACAGAATTTCATCAACGGTCCTAGGCGGAATGTATATCACGACGCCTTCCATAATAAAGAGGGTCTTTTGTGATCTGTTATATCCTTTATTCGCCAGCTGTTGGCCGAGTTCTTCAGTCTCCAAATCAGCAGAAACATACACAACGTGATCCGGGAGTAAACCGAAGATCTCTTTGATCTTTTCCATTTTCACTCTCTGAGTTTCAGGATGATCAACTTCGAATACTCTCACCTTTCCCTTCAGGCCTTCAATACGGTATGGCCGGGTATCATACCCGCTGCCAAGAATGACCAGCTGTTCAAATCCTTCATTTATTGAATTCTCCACAAAATCGTCGAAATACTTAACTCTGGCCGCAATCGAATTGCCCAATCCAGGTATAAGACGCTCGTATTGCTCCCATGCCTCCTTTGCCTCATCTGGATGTTTGGTTGCAAATTCCACCATTTCCGAGCTGATGAAATAGAAGGCATATGGATCATAACAGATCCGTTCTCCTTCGGGCTTTTGTGATTCGAAGACCCGATGAAGCACAACTCCTTCGGCCGTTTTGCTGGGCCCTTTTCTCTTCATGTTCGTTTCACTTGAAGCCGTGAAGCTTGTTGGTTCTTTCATTACATGCTCACCTCTTTTTACGCTGTTCTTCGCAATATTCCAGGCTGTTTTTGATTTACTCGATCGTCGCATGGGTAAAAGCTAAAAGGCTGCACACTTCTCTATCCTTGTTTACTCCGTGAAAGTACATTTTTTTATACTCTTCAGCAGTCACGTTCTGAACCCTGGAAAATCCTCTTTCCGCAAGAAAAGTCTCGACCATCCCTTCTTTAATGCCAAATTTAAGAGGTTCACCTTGCTGTATCATAAATTTCCTGATGTTCTTTCCTAATTCCAGTTCGCATGTACCGTCAACTACGGATTCAGGGTAGTAATCAAACAGGATAGTACTGCCTTTTCCTGAATTCTTCACAATGAAGAATAAAGTATCATCAATAGATTCAGGTGGAAGATACATAACAAGTCCTTCCATAATGAAAAGAGTCTTCTTCGATTTGTCAAATCCGCTATTCAACAGTCTTTGCCCTAAAGTTTCAGTTTCGAAATCGGTGGATACAAAGACAACATGATCCGGGAGTGAACCGAAGGCCTTTTTGAGCCTTTCCATTTTTGTGCTTTGGGTATCCGGGTGGTCCACCTCGAATATCTTTAGCTTCCTCAGCCCTTCGATCCGGTAGGCGCGGGTATCATAACCTGCACCCAGGATAACTAGTTGCTCAAGTCCTTTTTTTTCTATCGATTCCTTAACGATATGACTCTGTTCCAAAATCCAGTGATTTTCGTATTTTTTAATTGAAGACCTGAGTTAGCAAGAAGAGTCCAGTTATCATCAAAATCAATATTCGACATCTAAAGACTTCAATTTTTAAGTTATGTCACAAGGATTATGACTAATTACAAAACCTAGTGATTTTGAACTTTAAATTCATCACTAGGTTTTGGTACTGATTCAACGATATCATCGAAATATCTAACTCTAGCTATTAAGGAGTTGAACAGGCCGGGCAAAAATCTTTCATATCGATCTGTTTCAGCCTTTATCAGATCAGGATTTTTGTGAATGAATTTAAGCACATCCGGGCTAATGAAATGGACAGCATACGGGTCGTAACAGATTCTTTCGCTTTCTTGCCTGACTGATTCGCGCAGTCTTTGAAGTGCAACTCCCTCGGCCGACTTGCTACCGGATCTTTTTTTTGCCATAATTTTTATGATTCCGTCTTCTACCTTCTCCACTGTTTCCATAATGTATTCTCCTTAAAACGAAAATTCGATTGAATTAAAATAACCGACTATCTGGTGGATGAATAGAATTTTTTAACTTTTCGTCAGTAATGGACTTATTTTGGAGTCTTTGCATGGTATCAGATTATTTTTTACTTCACTACCGCATAGACAAACGAGAGTAAACTGCTAACCACTCTGTCCTTGTTTTTACCTTGGAAATATGCTTTTTTGTAATCTTCGCTGGTCATATTTTGTACATTGGAAAATCCCCTTTCAGAGAGAAACGTTTCAATCATTCCATCTTTTATGCCGAATTTGATGTGCTCTTTACGTTGTTGCGTATAATTCCGGATATTTTTGCTAGCCTCAGACGTACTATCCTCCGAACTTGTGGATCTAAGGGTACCGTAGTCGAAAATGATGGCACTTGCCTTCCCTGAATTCTGCACCACAAAAGATAGTATTTCATCCACGGTCTCGGACTGGAGATACATTAGTAGCCCTTCCATGGCAAAAAGAGTCTTTCCGGTCCGGTTGTATCCACCTTCAGCAAGGCTCTGACCAAGTTTATCAAACTCCAGATCGAGAGGAACATATGAGACGTGGCCGGGGAGGGAACCGAAGATCTCCTTTATTTTCTCTACTTTAACCTGCTGGGTGTCAGGGTGATCCACTTCGAAAACTTTGATATTTTTCAGCTCTTCAATTCTATAGGCACGGGTGTCATAACCTGCACCTAGGATAACCAGCTGCTCCAGGCCATCAGCTGCAGACGCTTTTACGACATCGTCAAAATACCTGACCCTGGCAACTGCCGAGTTTGCCAATCCGGGAAAGAGCTTCTCTAGCCGTTCTATTTCTGCTTTATACTTTTCCGGATTGCGGGCTGCAAATTCCAATATTTCCGGGCTGATGAAACGAATGGCATACGGGTCATAACAGATACGTTCATTTTCATGTCTTCTCGATTCACCGACCCTTATAAGCGCGATTCTCTCAGCCATTTCGCTGGGCCCTTTTCTCTTTATATTCGTTTCATTTGAGTCTGTGAAGCTTTTTGATTCTTGCATCGCATGCTCACCTCTTTTATTACAATTTCAACAGTATTTCAGGCTGTATTCGGTTAATCAATCGATACAGAGGATGAACAGAATAAATTGCAAACTATCCTTCTTTTTTCAGTGGAAATTTTTCTTTTGGAAATCTTTTTATTCGTAATATTCACGAGTTCCATTCCAAATTTAGAAAATCCTCTCTTTTCTGTGAATTCAGGTAGCAGTTTCAGCTGTCTTTATAGCAATATCAACTGTCTTTATTTTGGATACATCATCGATTTCAGTAAAAAATTCTAGAGCAGGTTTCACAACCAGTTCAGGCTCTGTCATGATTGACCAGCGGCTCACCTTCGCCGTGGATCTCATAGTACATATTTATGTCATTGACTTTTACTGTCGACATTTTTTACCTCACTCATTTTTTTCTCTGGTTCATCGCTAGCTTCCGCTATTCCGATAGTTGCTTTCAGTAATAGCATCATTAGTTTTTCAGTAGTTCCATAACCCGGTGACTCTGCATCTACTGCTGGAGAGATCCATCTTGATCACTACATTCCTTCTCCGGGCAATGGGCAATTGATGGACAGAGAAACGTTGGCAACATCTCAGTATATATATCGTAGTCTATCCCATGTAATGCAAAAAGATTTTTAATCGAAGGATCCGGGGAGGCGACATTTAACGTAATTATTTGGATATACATTCCAAGCAACACAGCATCCAGATCATTTCTGATGGACCCATCCTCAATTCCCTCCCTGACAGCGATGCTAGCAGATGGGATATATTTCGTTGAGACCTCCGCCAACATCCTTGAATCTTCTGCGTCCATTCTCTGATAAAGCTGCGGCCCGAACGTGGTGGCCATATCATTGTAAGCAGCGTTCTCCCGGGCAAATTGAATGTACCAGCGGATCAGGATGTTGATTTTTTCGAGGCCGGTTTTTCCATGGCTAATATTCTCTTTCAGAATTTCACCAAACTCCATCCACTTTCGGGCTACGATGACACAAAACAGCGAGTCCTTGCTTTTGAAATAGAAGTAGAGCGCACCTTTGCTAAGTTCGACCTCCTGTGCTATTTCATCCATGGAGACTTTATCAAAGCCCCTTGCATAAAACAACCTCTCGGCTGCATCTATGATTTCGTTTCGTCGCTTCTCTTTCTTGCGTCTCTGTCTATCTGTAACTGCCATAGTCTCTCCGCGGGTTTCAACTCAGAGTCTATTTTCATTGGTCATCGGTTAAGGAAAAATCGTTATCAATTGCATTGATTTTCATAAAATTTATTAAATTATTCGTTACTATTCAGGTAGCCTTTTTAGGGCTACACAATTTTTCCTCTTTTCGAGGAAAAATTGGATTTACAATGAGTTATTTCTATCTTTGATGAAACGTGAAGAGATTCTTGCTCTGTGTACTTCAAATCCTGAAGTTATTGCAACTTACATTGAGAGTCTTGAATCTCAAATAAAACAGCTTAGTGAAAAATTGCAAGTTTTAGAATCTCGCTTAAATCAAAATAGCAGAAACAGCAGTAAACCTCCTTCTACTGATTTTTTTGTCAAAGGAAAACCTAATCCCAAGAGTCTCCGTAAAAAGAGCGAAAAGAACCCTGGAGGTCAAGAAGGTCATCCAGGAACAACTCTTAAAATGGTTGATAATCCTGATTAGGTAATAGAGCATTCTTTGAACTGCTGC
>NZ_LMVP01000071.1 GCF_002287235.1 Methanosarcina spelaei | reverse complement strand
ATTAAATCATAAAACCCAAAATTTTAAATTTTTCTATTGCTGTTGACAGTTAACAACATTATTTTAACTGAAAAAATTGCTATATCTTAGTTTTCAGACGTGAAATGTCGACCTGACGAATATAAGGTAATCCCTTCGTTTTGTCCAATCACAAATGAAGGTAGGTGAGTCTATATCTCTCATTTCGTAATCAGAGACAAGCTCTGATAGTGCCTAAGACTTGTAATGGGGTCATGTCCCTGACGAGAGTAAATCTCAATCTCTGGAATCCCTGCCTTCAACATCCATGATTCAATTGTTTTTCTCGGAGTCTTTGGATTAACCTTTGGGCTTATCCCTGCTTTCTGGCTCCATCTTTCTAAGTTCTCAAACCATGTTGTACGTTCCGGTGGTCTTCTCCCCTCAACAAAGGCCTTGAAGATGTAAGGGAAAGTTGCAGGCAGTTTGTCAATGGTACGTTTCACTAGTTTTTGTTTTACCTTCCTTTGCGCCTCTTTTGGAAGTATAATCTGGTTTCTTTCTGTGTAATACCATTCCTCGTGGTCATGTAGCCTTTGAAGCTCTACCTATCTGAGGCCTGTGATGGTATTCACTTCAAAAATAGGCCTGAACTTTATAGGAATAAAATTTACAAACTTATCATATTCAGCAACTGTTAATACCTTTGTACCATCAGCTGTAACCAAACCGTTTTCCATAATTATTAATATACAAACATTTTATTGATATGTTGGATTTTTTCCCTTTATTTGGGAATTATTCTGTAATTTCTCTTCCAAAAATTAGCCAAAACCCTAACATTCTATAAGAAAATGTTCGCATTTTTGGCACTGTGAGATCTATGGCTGCTAAAATTATACAAATGTATGATGTTGTTAGTGATTTGCTTCCAAAAATGAATAATATTTATATAGCAGCCGCAGACTTCACAGAACCTTTGTTAAGATTTTGAAATAATTTTGAGTAAAAAAAGATATAAAAGTTGATGGATGTAATAGGTTATGTTAGGAACTATAGTTAGAGTTTATCGGAAGCGCGGTCGCCCAGATCCGCTTCATACGCTTCCGGGCGTTTCCCGATAGCATTACCGATAAAGAAAAGGAAGTCTTTCACAAACTGCTGATAGCTGATTCCTTCGGCTTCGAGCATTATTTTCCAGCCTGGTTCCAGGCAGACAATGCTGTTGGTCATAAGGGCCACAAAAAAAGCAAGTTCCGTCGGATCAATATCGTTACTGATCGTTCCATCCTCAGCACCAGCTCTATATACTGAACTGTGCAGAAGAAGATCCACTTTCATATGTTCCATGAAGGTATGTATATCTTCATTCCCAAGCTTCCTGAACAGTTTTGGTCCATTGGTGCACACCATCTGATAATATTCCTTGTTTTCATGTACGAATTCAAAGTATCTTTTTCCCATCAACTTTGCTTTCTCCCGGCCAGATAGCTTTAGATCTGTGCATTCTCGAAAAATTTCATGCAGCTTGTTCATCTTACGTAAAATGATGGCGAAGAGCAGCGCATCTTTGTTCTTAAAGTAAATATAAAGAGTGCCTTTTCCAAGTTCTATTTCTTTCGCGAGTTCTTCCATGGACACGCTATCGAAACCCCTGGAGAAGAACAATTTCTCAGCGGTATCGAGAATAGCATTCTTCCTTTTTTCCTTTTCTCTTTCTTTTCTGTCAGCAACAGCCATTGTCTTCACCTTTATAACTGTGCTATGTATGACTTTTGGCCATGACATAGGCTGGAGTTATATTATATGCTGGTTCCGCTGACCAGCATTGTGATCCTAAATTTGCTCGTAAATGGTAAATTCGTTTTAAAACTGACTAACTAGTCAGATTTTATTTCCTTTGAGTTGAATAAGGTAGTTAATAGTTATTATCCCTTTAAGATGGTTGCAAAGCAATGTTCATTCGATAACCGCGTGTGCAAAGAAGAGGAGACTGCATACTTCTCTGTTTTTGTTTGTTCCATGGAAGTACATTTTTTTGTATTCTTCAGCAGTTACATTCTGAACTCTGGAATATCCTTTCTTAACAAGAAAAGTCTCGACCATTTCTTCTTTAATACCAAATTTAAGAGGCTCTCCTTGTTGTGCCACAAAGTTCCTGATATTCTTTCCAACTTCTAGTTCACATGTTCCATTAACTACAGATTCAGGATAAAAATCGAATAGAATCGAACTGCCCTTGCCTGAGTTTTTCGAAATAAATGATAATGTCTTATCAACCGATTCAGGAGGAAGATACATAATAAGCCCTTCCATGATGAAAAGGGTCTTTTTTGACCTTTCATATCCGTAATTAATCAACTTTTGTTCTAGAGTGTCGGTTTCAAAATCGATAGATACGAAGGTAACATGATCTGGAAGAGAACCGAAGATTTTCTTTAATTTTTCCACTTTTACGAATTGGGTATCTGGATGGTCCACTTCAAATACCTTGACTTTGCCTTTCAAGTTTTCTATCCTATATGCTCTGGTATCATATCCTGCACCCAGAATGACTAGCTGCTCAAGCCCTTCACTGATTGATGTCCTGATAAAGTCATCAAAATATCTGACTCTAGCTCGAATAGAATTAGCATGGCCTGGTAAGAAATGCTCCATCTGTTCCAACGCTGCTTTTGCTTGCTCGGGGTTTTTTGCTGCAAATTCTAATATTGCGGGGTTCACAAAATAAACCGCATACGGATCATAAAAGATTCGTTCTTCTTCAGACTTATTTGATTCATCGACTCGTTGGAGGGCAATTCCCTCGGCCATTTTGCTGGGTCCTTTTCTCTTCAAGTTTGTTCCATTTGAAACCGTGAAGCTTTTTGGTTCCTGCATTAAATGCTCACCTCTTGTTATTATCGTCTGCTGCTGTTATCTCCACCTTTATTCTGATTTTTCATGTGATATTAGTCAAATATTCATATCTAACATTTTTCCGATTGTCATCAATATTCATCTGATGTTCATTCGATCTATGCATTATTATTGTGTGAATGGCACCGGATTGAACAATGCAAGTGACCAATGGGCACAATATGACTATAGGTCATAAACCTATTTAATAATTTTTCTTCTTATAGGTAGTACCACCGAATCTATCACAAAGGGCAAAGTAGGTCAGTATATCCATTTAAATTCTTATGGAAGAAGAAATATACAGATTTGAGCATTTTATAAAATTCAAAATAAGTATGCTAAGGCTCAGCGTAAAGATTAAGCAAATTTTGCTTAATTAAGAAAATTGAGTATGTTTAAATCAACTATTTAACTATTTTTAATAGAAGGCTTCGTACTATGGGCGATATAGCTACTGATGATGGATTTAATCCTAACTTCCGCCTTTTTAAGCGCATAAATTCAATTTTTCCATAATTTCTTTTTGTTTTCTTGTGAGTTCTGTAATTATTACTTCCCCATTTTGCAGTTTTATTTTCCTTATCTTTTCAAGCTCTAAGAGTATACTTTCTACAGTATATTCCTCGATAATCTTAGTTTCCCTCATTATATTGAGTAGTCTCATTCTGATTATGAGTCCGATGAAACAGATAAATATGAACCCCTTTGTTGTTGAATCTTTGTTTGTGTTTAGTGGAAGTGATTGAATATCATTCTTCATTGTTTTAAATCCTTTTTCGACAATATCCCTCTCTCTGTATGTGGTAAGACATTCCATCCAGTCACGCTCTCCATTGTAAAAAAGGAAAAACTTCCCCATTCTGTTTACTCTCTGAGATACCGCATTTTTCTTTATATTAATCCTGAAATGGTCATCTATCCATTCCCATGAATAGAAGCCTGCCATTTCCCTTGCTCTCTCTTTGAATACTTCTTCTGCTTTTCTCCATCCTGGAATCGCTGTTTTTTCTAGTTTTTCCTTCACATCATAAAGACGAGAGTAAAATACGCTCTTCTCTTCCAGTTCTCTTTTTGGATCATAGAAACAGTATCCATTAATTGTAAACTCCTTTTGTTCAAGAATAACTGGTTTTACAAATATGGGTTTCTTGTTAAACTTGTGAAGGTACTGTGGGCTTTCAATGTCTTTTTGTGCCGAACTCATAAGCTCCTTGACACTTTTAAGTGTCATAGTAGCCGATATGATAAAAGGAATTTTTTCATGGAGCAACTCTTCAATGTTGCCCTTGCTGAAAAATCCCCTATCCATCACAAGAGTATAATCTTCCACCCCGTAAGCTTCTATCTTTTTGATCGTGTTTTTAAGGGTTGTGACATCAACAATACTTCCTGGATAGATGTCATACATCACAGGAATGCCTTTTTCTTTATCCACAATCATGGAGAGATTTATTTGCGGGAGATCAAAATTATCTCTATTATATCCGTATTCGAGAAGATTTATCAGTTGGGAGTAACTCGAAAAACTGGTAAGATCATATACTAACCTATATTCGGCAGGTCGACATTTCATTGTCTATAATTTTTACTGATAACGATTTTGAAATGATGCTCTATAATTGTGTGTAGTTATTAGGTTTACATATGATCCAAACATAATCTCTCATACTAAACTTTAATGGAAAAATGATTCAGTGTTTATATGTGTTGTGGGACTTGAGCCACACGTTAACCAGCTTCAAATCTAATGTGTATTTATTAAATGTTCAAAAACGATATCAGAAAAAATATTTAAATTCCTTATGTCGACCTGCCGAATATAGGTACTAATGTGCGTTTTGTCCCAAGATTTCTGAGCATTTTGCCCATAAATGTAGATGGGATGTCACTGTCTCCTACTTTAGCCAGTAAGTTGCTAATATTTTGACTTTTCAGAGGTAACTCAGGCCACTCAAGGGAAAGAACAGAATTCTCGTACCAGGTTTTAAGGTTATACATAGCTGTGGGACGAGCTATACGATTGAATGCTATTGAAAGTATCATGTTCCTGTCTTTTCCGTTGAACAGGTCTCCAAGATACTCTCCAATCCGGAGTTCGTCTGTTATTTTCTGTAAGGGGAGAAGCTCACCATAGTTATATGCTTTTAATGGTTTGCTGGAAGGTAAAGGCATTTCCTTATTGGAATTCAATGTATCTCGAACTCTAACAGGTTTACCATTTATGTTTCTACCGACGTATTTGGATCGATGGCGAATCTGTTTCTTTTCGTTGTCATAGTAAGGAATATCTTCATACCAGCCTACATTCGGCAGCAAGCACATTCTAACACTTAAATATTCTTCATCATTAGTTTTTGTAGTTTCAGTTAAAAATCAGTATCATGAGGACTAGATATCTATTCTGATTTGTCGTTTCTCTCCTTTTGTTACAAATATATATTAATAATGTTATGGTTAACATTTAGTAATTTTTAATTTAAATTTAATTTAAATAGTTCTGAAAAAAACGATATCAATAGAAAAATTGAATGAATTTTTATGTCGACCTGCCGAAAGCAGGTACCAGTATTCAATTCCATTTATTTTTTTGATACGGAGTGTAGATTTCATATGCGCTTATAATATAAGCGCATAGTTGTATTTAAAATTTTCAAATTGAAGGTCAAAAGAGGGAAAATTCATGCGCATCTGCGCATGAATTGAGGTGATTCTAAAGGAAAAGAAGATTATGCGCTTAAAATTTGGGAACTAAGGTTTAATACGTATGGCTTTAAAGATCTGAAATTTTCTAACGGATATGGCAAAATCGGGAACAAAATCGTTAAGGTAAGCATTTACTGTCCTGCAAAAAATGAAAATTTCGAGAGTGAAAGTACTGAACTTTTCCCCAAGCTGAATATCTCCGAAAAAGTCGGGGATAAATGGCAGAATGCAAGCTTTGAACTTTCTGATCTTGAAGTCTTAGTACAGCGTTTTTCCATGTACAGACAGGCCCTCCTTGATGCGGGAGGTGCTACGAATGGATCAGATCGAGAGCAAGGAAGTCAAGAGAAATAAAGCTATCAGGGTTATTGCCCTGGCTCTGCTTGTATTCGGTTTAATTACTGCCCCTGCTTCTGCCGGATATACCTTTACTGGTAATCTTTCAGACATCGGGCAGGTTTTACATTAGAACATTGTTGACTGGATCTTATGCTTAATATTACAAACCTAAAGTGACTTTATGTACTTTACATTTGAATTGATTCTTTGCACGAAGGTAGAATCATGTTCTTTCTCAAAATATTATATGGGAAAGCTTAAGGAATATTAATTAAACTAATATAATCGTAGTTTTATAATACAACCATGATACAACCTAACGAGATATTGCAGCTATAAATGCTGAAATTTCTAAGAACTTATTGTAAATACGAACGTTTATAGTTGTTTCTTTAAGGTAAAAGAAAATTCTAAAGAGGGGGGTATAATGAATAAGCAAGAACAAGGCAAAAAGATAGGTCAGGTTATTACTAAAGCTTGGAATGACGAGTCCTTCAAACAGCGGCTACTCGCAGACACGATGGCTGTGCTTAAGGAAGAAGGAGTTGACGTGCCGGCGGGTTTGGAGGTGCGGGCAGTAGAGAACACCGAAAAATTGGTCCATATGATCATACCATTGAAGCCGGTTTCAGAAGAATTTAAGGCTGCAAAGCTCCTATTAATTGCACAGGACAGTGGATTCCATGTCATAGGTTGTAGTTGTTGGCAAGGCGAGGGAATTACCTAATTTATCGGAGGCTTGGGATAGAAGATGCCCTAACCCAGCTTGAAACTACATTGCGGAAATGATAATTGCGATCAGAACCGCGATCAAAACCCTTGATGGTTGCCGTTACACTCAAGCCGTAAGTATCCTCACGTCCGCGGAGGGCAATTCCGCTGATCCGCAGTTTTCTTAAAGATGGAAACCACTTGGCGCGGAAACTTCCTTTCCTGGATGCAGTTCCTGCATATTGCCCGGACCTTTTAGTCCGTCAGAACTGGGTGTGCAAAAATGCCTTGCATCGCATCATATAGGAGGAGATTTGATAGATTGATTATTTTGGAGCGGAAGGAGGAAGATGTTAGGCTCTTACGAAATAGAGTATGAAGGGCGAAGATACTTCAGCAACGTCGTGTTGCGAGAATACCATATTTTCGAACATGATAATGCACATTATCTGGTCGACGTGGGCAATAAGGCGGTCTCCCCAATCTCCGCCCGGTTGGCATCTATGATCAAGAAGGTGGATTCAGCTTTCGGCTGTCTGATTCCGGAATCCGCCATGGAGGAGTTGCGCAAATTAAAGCTGGTTACCGGAGAGGAGGAGGAGACGTCCGAAGCTGTGGCGGATGGCGAGTCGATAGGATCATACGAGGAATTCGAGTATCCGGTGGTTAACATCTCCCTTTTCCTTGCGCAAGAGTGCAATATGCGCTGTGTCTATTGCTATGGTGGCGGGGGGCATTATGCTGGAAAAGGAATGATGACGGAAGAAACGGCGTTCCGAGCGGTTGACTGGCTGATGGAAAATTCCAAAAAAGCCGAAAGCGTAAGTATCAGTTTTTTCGGGGGAGAACCCTTGATGAACTTTTCCTTGATGAGAAAAATCGTGCCTTTCGCCAAAAGACAGGGAATGAAAAAAGGGAAGCAGGTCTTCTTCAGCATCACAACTAACGGTTCGTTGTTGAATGAGGAGATCATCACATTTCTCAAGGAAGAAAAGATAAGAACCTTTATCAGCTTTGACGGTCCGTCCGAATACCAAAACAGTCAGCGTCCCTTCAAGAACGGTAAGGGATCGTATGATAAGGTCTCCGCAAATATCCAAAAGTTGCGGGCGGTTATCCCCCACCTGACGGGCCGAGCAACACTTTGTGGTGAGGCCGACCCTTTTCGGGTCAAAGAGGGGATGGAGCGAGCTGGATTCACAACCTGTTTTATTACCAAGGCTTCCCCCGTGCTTCTGAACACGCAGCTTGCAGATATTCCCTCGGCCAGAGAAGAAGCCTTGCAACGAATGCTGGCGTTTAACCGCAAGGAAATGGAGCAATTGCTCGTCGCTATAAGGGCAAGAGCGATCGATAAAAATTATCTGCCGGGTCTCTTGTACGTCATGGCAGAAATGGATTTCGGGCAGAAACGCTACTATGGATGCGGAATTGGTAAAGGTATGGTCGCCATCTCCACAAACGGAGATATCTATCCCTGCCACAGGTTTGTGGGGATAGAGGAATTGCGTTTTGGGAATATCGCAGACTACCATATTGAAGGGTTAAACGACTATTGGCGGGCGGTCGTGGATCATTTGCCAGAATGCTGGAGTTGCTGGGCGCGCTATTTCTGCGGAGGCGGCTGCTTCTACAACAACAAGGCGCATACTGGGGATATGCACAGACCTGACTCCCTGTATTGTCGCGAAACGAGGGCAATGATCGAAGGCCTGATCCATCTCTTTTGTGACTTGAGCAAGGATGACAAGGAGTTTCTAAAAGGCGTCATTAAGTATGTGACCGAGGAGCGAATCTTTAAAATGCCCATCAATCCAACAATTAATAAGTGATAATAGGGGGATCCAGCCAACATTTTAACGAAAATATATTTTAAGCCTTTTACAGCGATCTGATGACGGTTTTCTCCTATAGTTCATGTTTCCACAGTTATCCATATTTTCGAGAAATATTACTTTGGCAATAACGCAAATCAAAAAGTCTGTTGATCTGCCAGATGATTTGAAAAGAAGCTTGCCGATGCTCTGAAGAAGAGAAACTTTGTAGCACACCATTATTTCTGGAATCGTGCCATGAAGATGAACCATACGCGAGGGCAAGAAGAAATGATTGCTGAACTAAGGAGTCGTCACAGAACAAACTATGCATAAGTTTCGATTGGATGCCTTGATTTTCAAGATCATTATCACCAATTAAAAATTAACTTTATGAAAAGTTTGCCTAATCTGTTTTGTGACAGTCACTAAGTCAATTGAGTACGTATTTTCGAGAGATGGAACAGGCAAGAAAATGTAATAATTTTCCTAAAAACTACCATGTTCTTTCCCTGATCATAATCGATAGTTCTTAATAGCGGCTTTATTTAAATATTAATAAAGTAATTTCAAAGACGGTAGGTATACTATCGATTAGAGAAAATGACAAATATATACTATGCATATCCTCTTTAGTGGCAAATTCACTGCTTTGCCATTATTTGTGTGTAAAATGTTTGGAGGACTCAATAGACAATGCTTTCTCAAGAGCTAAGAGATTCAGAGTACTTTATCAAGATATTAAGGCAACATCTGCCTGAATTAAAAGAAAAGTATAGTGTGAGTTATATTGGGATCTTTGGATCTTATATTCGTGGAGAGCAGACCAAAGATAGCGACCTTGATGTGCTAGTACAATTTGATAAGAAACCAGGACTTTTAAAATACATTGAACTAGAAAACTATCTAAGTGATCTCTTAGGGATAAAAGTTGATTTAGTAATGAAAAGTGCACTTAAACCTAATATAGGAAAGCGAATTCTAAATGAGGTAAAAACTCTATGAAAGCGGAGAAAAGAGATCCTATAGATTTTCTAGTGGACATACTTGAGTCAATTGAAAATATAGAAAATTTTATTGAAGGATTTGATTTTGAAGAGTTTTCTAAGGATAAAAAAACAATATATGCAGTGGTACGAGCTCTTGAGATCATTGGAGAAGCGACAAAAAATTTGCCGGATTCACTAAAAATTAAGTATCCTGAAGTTCCCTGGAGAGATATGGCCGGATTTCGAGACAAAGTAGTACATGGTTATTTTGGTGTTGATCTTGAGGTTGTTTGGGATACGACAATTGAAGATGCTCCTTCTTTGAAGCCTTTAATAACAAAAATTCTAGACGAAACGAAAAAAGATTAAGTTAATTTCTTAATATGGGGTACAATAGAACTCTTTTTTTAGAATTTACGTTTGTAAAAGCTGTTTATATTTTACTCATCTTACTTCAGAAATAAAAATAGAGGATGTGACTAAGGTAAATCGAGTCATTTTTTCTCATACAGAGATCACTTTTGCTTCTTTATTAATTCCTTCAATAAGGTATGGGCTTATCGACCTTTCGGTTAGTAAATCGACTTTTATTCCAAGAAATTCCGATAGTTCTCTCTCAATTCTTACCATAGTGAGCAGACCTTTCGTTTCGGAAAACTCTACAAGAACGTCGATATCACTTTCCGTTCTTTCTTCCTCTCTTGCATAAGAGCCAAAAATAGCTACCTTTGTTGCTCCTTCTTTCTTGAGGAATGAAGATATTTTTTCGAATAACTCTTTACTCTGGGAAGCACTCTCCATATCAGCATAATTTCGCTTGTTACAATTAAACATATCCTGATGAAAGAGAGCCGCTTGTTTTATCTTAGAATTTTGGCTCTTCGTTGTTTTGTGTGGATATTCTCATAATATTCTCATAAAAACCAACACGGCTTTGAATTGAAAACTATCTTATCCATAAGGAATGACGAAGAGCCATATACATTAGATTTAAAGCTGGTTAACGTGTGGCTCAACTCCCACGAC
>NZ_LMVP01000070.1 GCF_002287235.1 Methanosarcina spelaei | reverse complement strand
CAAAATATGATAAGGGAAAATGGAAAAACTATTATATTTTTTATGCGGTTGAAAATCCCTTAAATTTGAAGAGGATACATAATTTGAAAAATAGGTTGATGATTAGAAGCTGATCAATGATATTTTGAGCAAAGAATCCATAAATCACTAAAATTTTTATGTAACTGTTTTTGATTACATGACTAATATTTATGAGTTATCCTTTCTCCTTTCTTTGTAGTATTTTTCTGGAAACTTATGTTAATCGACAACAAGTGCTATGAAATAAAAACAAAAACGTACGTTTTTATTAACTTAAACCTTATAGAATCCCTCAAAAATGAGGAGCATATACCCGATTAATATTAATAGGTTTATAACCTTTAAAAAGAAAAAAAGTAAAGAAATAAGGAAGAGCCCAAAAACCAATGGTATTAACCCTCTCGACCTCATCCAGGAGCGAATGATATGGAGTACGGATATGATCTTAAGGAAAACGATCTATATGTTGGAGAGAACCTGATACACGCCTATAGCCTGGAAGAAAATGAGATCGGTAATTGTACCAATTGCAATTCCATACTTATGAGCCTCAGCTATCATGTATCAGGAGAGAAAACTGTGGTAGTAACAAAATGCATATCTTGCGGGGCTTTTTATGCAAATATTTACGATTCTGAATGGAATTGGGTGGATGAAATCCAGATATCCTTGCTTCCAATTCCGATTCCTATAAGTAATCAGAGGATCGATGACTGGAAAGGGCTGGAGGCGATTCCTCTAAAAAAACTTGAAGCTGTTTTCTCCAGAGGGGAAATCGAAGCGCTTTTTGCCAGGGCAAAAGATGAAACTCCTATCCGTCAGTACCTGTATAGGGCCCGCAAAAAATACAAACTTTTCGAAGAAATATTTGACCTTGAGCTGGCACTATAATTTGGTTGCATTTTATCTCTGTTTTTTCCGATACTTCTTAAATAAAAACTTTAATTTCATGTTTATTAATTGTAACTATATAAAAATACATTGAAATAACCATTTTTATTATATAAAAATTATATTAAGAAAACTATTATTTTTTATAAATTTATTACTAATTAATAAAATTATATTTTATATATATTAATTATAAAATTAAGTTGATAATTTTTAAAAATAAAATTTATATTTTTATTAAATTAATGGATTTTTATCTATGCGACTTCCGAAATATTAGAGAGGTTTATATATGCCTACAGAGACATAGAATTTGATTGATTAATCTCAAGTGCAGTCATAACGTATGTTCTTAAATTTTTTGGTATAGTGCTTGCTATGTTTTTTACTACTTTTTTACTTCATAAGTCCTACACTATCAGGACTAAAAAATATTATATACATATAGGAACATAAAAGTAAGCATCCGTTAATATATAAACTTTCATATATTAATAGTGTAATATATGTGTATATACATGTATATACCTACAAATAAAAACGGAATTAAAAAAGATAGATATACCAGTAAAGTTACAAAAAATAAACTTTTTAGACATACCTTGCCTATTCATGTCATTTATAATTCTGTCTAAACTCTTATCTGGGCAAACAAAACGTCATTCTTGTAATAAGTATAGTACAAATTTATAACTTCTATGCATATATCAAATTCTTTTTTGATTTTTGGTTTTTGAGACATTTTTGCAGGTTTAAGCAGTCTAAAAAACGAATTCATTCCTATACACTATATGCACAACGCTGAAAATTTCTACAGGATATCATTTAGACTCAGATTTTGTGAAGTCGACCATTACATAGACTATAAGAATATTGAGTATTTGACCGACAACCGCACCAGTAAACGCAAAAAGTCATGAAAGAAAAAAGAGAAAGCATTTGATAAATAGTTATCCGCATATACTATAGGAATAATCAACGTTTGTCACGTAAAAAAATAAAAAGTTTATTCTTTTGAAGAAGATTAATTACCAGTTTATTAATTTACAAATATGGCTAAAAAATTTACTTCCTTGTTTAATTTGTGCTATGTGTTTTTAAGGCAATTAGACTTTATTAGCCTACACTATTAGATTAGAAAACTATATTATAAATATATCGGCATAAATATTGACTTTAATGAAAAAAATGGCAAATTTTTAAATTTGAGATATGATTTAGAATTTTTTAACAAAATAGTTTATGAATTGCATATGTTTATTTTATTGAGTAACTAAACTTAATAATCTGTTTTAATATATCTAATACTTAGAGTAATCAATAAAAGAAGCTACATCTGTAATGATTTAAAGCAAATAATTATAAATGTGTAATATAATGTATACTTTAAAATACGGATTAATAGTTTTGTCAATTGTATCTTTCTTTATGTATTTATTATATTGTAAATTTTAATGTATGTTTTTAATAGGTGTGTATCATATAATGACATATGAACTAAAAACGTGCATTTTAAAATATACTTAATAGTATATACATGGAGAAATTACACATATGAATAACTATGGTATAAAACATACATTTAACAATATATTTTAAAGTAAATATTTCATACATAAGCATATGAGTAACTTCTTCAAATCTCATATAGTTAAATATATGTTTCAAAATACATATAATTATCTTATATATTCTTATATATTTAGTAATTTGATAAAAATATATATTTATGAGTTTAATAGAAATTTCTAAGCTAAATACAGTTTTTTTGTAAATATCTTGATAATAAATTAGTTTTAAACTATATACCGATATATTTTAAATATTCTATACCACAAATTAATCGTTAGCTTAACTATTAACATATATATGTCTACATAGAAAACTAAAAACTGAACTGTTTAGTATAGTCTACTTGTTTATGAGTAAATACTACATTTAAAAAGCTAAACAATTATGTAACTATATTTATAAAAATATTCCTCGTTTTATTAGTGTAGACTCTTGAAGATAAATGTCCCGTGAAACGAATATTTTTTCCATAAACTAAAACTTTTCTATTTTTTAAAATATTCCGGACAAAAATTATCAAACTTGACAAATAAATATTAAATATGATCTTATAAAAAACAAACATGATATTCCTTGAATAACATGCACAACTATATGAAAACGCATGCTGATGGCAGCATTTTCATGCTAAAATAAGGCAATATATACAAAAAAGACAAAATTAAACTGGATACGGGATTACATAGTATATCTCAGAAAGCCATTATATTCTATAAGTTATATCTCATTAAAACTGTATTAATAGTAATTAACACTGGAATTATCCAGTTTTAAACAAATACAGGGCTTTTTATGCTTGAAAAAATTGACCTCTCCAAGACGATAGAAGTTGGCGAATACAAAAAAAATTACAAAGTACTTAAAGCCAAACTTGGCGAACTCTAGCGGAAAGCCTGGGAATTAAAAATACCTGTTATTCTTGTTTTTGAGGGCTGGCACATATCCGGCATGGACGAAGATATTAATCGTTTTATTCTTTCACTGGATCCCAGAGGATACAATTTCCACACCTTGACCAGGCCCTGCTATGAAGAACTCCTTAAGCCCTTCATTGCACGCTTCTGGACCAGGATTCCTGTGAGAGGAAAGAGTGCAATCTTTGACAGGAGCTGGTACAGCAGGGCGATAATAGAATGTCTGGGGGAAGAAGTATATGAAGAAAAACTGAAAAAATACCTGGAAGAAATAAACTATTTTGAGCGGCAGCTCGCCGATGATAAATATCTTATAATAAAAATTTTCCTTCATATAAGTGAAAAAGAGCATAAAGAACGTTTTAAAAGCCTTAAAAAATACGATATTCCGATATTTGATGAGTATGAGGATGAAGAAAAACAAGATCTTGATTTTATCCATAAATACAATGAGTATCTACCGTTTATCGAGAAGATCCTGGAGAAAACCGATATGCCTTATGCTCCCTGGACAATAGTGGAAGCTAATGACAGGGATTTTGCAACTTTAAAGATTATGATGACGGTCATCCATGAGATTGAAGCTTCTATTGAACAGGCAACTAGAATTCCGGCTGAACAGACTCTTAAGTATCTGGATATTGAGATCTCAGAAGTTTCTCAGTTTAACAATTCCATTCTGGAAAAGATTGACCTTTCCAAAAAGATGGATGCTGGTGAATATAAAAAATCAAAAAAAGTATATCAGCAAAAACTTGCAGACCTCCAGTATGAACTTTTTGAGAAAAAACTCCCTCTGATAGTGGTCTTTGAAGGCTGGGACGCTGCCGGCAAAGGAGGAAATATCTACCGCCTTGTAGAAAATCTAAATCCCAGGCTCTACAGAGTAGTTCCTGTGGGCTCGCCGAATGACATAGAGAAGGCTCATCATTACCTCTGGCGTTTCTGCGAAGCAATCCCTAAAGCAGGTCATATAACAATTTTTGACCGGAGCTGGTACGGCCGCGTCCTGGTAGAAAGAGTTGAAGGCTTTTGCAGTGAGGAAGAGTGGAAAAGAGCTTACAGGGAGATCAATGAATTTGAAGAAGTCCTTACACAGGCCGGAGCAATTGTAGTCAAGTTCTGGCTTCACATTGACAAAGAGACTCAACTGGAACGCTTTAACAGCCGGCAACTTGACCCTGAAAAAAAATGGAAAATTACAGCCGAAGACTGGCGGAACCGGGACAAATGGAAGGATTATGAAATCGCTGCAAACGAGATGCTCCGGAAAACAAGTACACTAAATGCCCAGTGGGTTATTGTAGAATCAAACGATAAACGATACTCAAGAATCAAAGTACTGAAAAGTACTACTGAAGTCCTTGAAAGAAATTTGAAAAACTAATATTCATTCAACAAATATTTATTAATAAAGTATGTTTTATTTTGTTCTAAAATAGTTTGTTTTAAGGTTTTGTTCTTTTTTCATCTTAATTTAAACTCAAAAAGATTCTCCAAAACTCTCATATATATTTTAAATAACGCATACTTAAGTAGAATTTTATTTCGTATCACTTACTAAAACTAAGCCCACTAAATGATCTACCATGATTTCCTTTACTTATGTAGCTTTTGACAAGCGAGTTTCTAATCCGACTTTTTTCTTGACGCATAGAGTCAACACGTTCGGATTTATTGCCTGTTCAATATATATCTAGTTGAGGTTTGAAGCTTATCGATTTTTCAGTTCTACCGCGTAAGTCCTATCAATACACAATTATTTTAGTTGGAAACTTATTTATAAGTTTAAAATAGTATAATCATATACTTATATAAAATAATATTACAGTGAGGTTTTTATATGACAAAAAAATCTACGATGAGTGACAGTCCAAAAGCCGGTACGCCCGGTGGAAAAACACAGGCAAAAGCTTCAGCCGATAAATCGTCAAAGAAGGATGTAAAGCCGTCCAAAACAGGAAAAAAAGAAAAGTAATTAACATAAACCAGCAGCTCATCAGGCAGTAGTTTATTATTTCAGTCGACACCCGGAAAATTGGATCACAGTAAAATTTTAAAATCCATAACATCTTATAAAAACATAGGGATTCTGGCATGTAACAGACATAAATAAGCAGGTAAGCGCTACTGCCTGATTGCCTTAACTTCTTTTTAAATTAAATTCTTAGGCTGCTTATGTGCAGGCAGCACAGGCAGCTTCATAGTATTGATCAGAATTGGACTTTGAATGTCCTTTGCTCTTTCAATCACAAGTTCTTTTCCTTTCTGAGTAAGGGCAAAAAGCGGAATTGCGGCCGCAACCTGGACAAGAGGATCTGCAAGTTCCCTGATATGTCTGGAAGCACAGCTAATCACGATATCTGAACTTTTAAGAATATCCTGAGCTTCTTCTCTACTTAAGCCCGTGACATGCACGGCAATTATTATCAGGTCAAGTCCTAGTTCGGGTTCGAGCTTCCTAAGGCTTTTTGCAGTTTTTGGGTCAGCCACAGTTACTGCAATTTTTCGGTAGCCGAGTTCGGCAGCTTTCCTTACCCCACCTACAGGATTAATGGCTGCATTTGATGGCTCAAGTACAGTTCCTCCACGCTCTTCAATTCCTTTAATAACAGCATCTATTGGCTCGGTTTCAATCAGACCTGACATCCTGCCTCCGATTCCTTGAACTAGTGCCGGATTGTCCGATATAACAGTCCCTGCACCATCGCAGGCGGTTACGGTTGTTTCTAAAAAGCCGTTATTGAGGCCACTCATCATTATTTCTGAAGCGCCAAAGGCAACAACGGTTGTTTCAAACTCGAGCTTACGCTTTTCCGTAAACATACCTAACTCGGTAATACGGGATTCCATATTTTTCCGGATTTCGTCCTGAGTCATCTTCTGGACTCCCCGCAGCTTGACAAAAAGTGGGCACCATTCTACTTCAGGGGCTCCGACTTCCACAACCTTACCGTCTTTTACGACTACTCTGGCTTTACCCATCATTTCCATTATGTGAGGCATTTGAAACACACCTTCCGGAATCGAAGAAATAATATCACTTGAAATAGTGTCACTTGATATTCTGATTCTTGCCTTAACTACTCTAACTTTACTACGTGCTACCCTCTTACAAACTATCTGATTTACTGTTGACTTGACATCATAAAAACATTACTGATTTTTTGCTTAGGCTGAAACTATAAATCTGTCAATGAAATCGAGCGTAAGAGATATAGATAACGATAAAAAACAGAGAGTAAAAGAAGAAAGAAAAGAGAAGTATCAAACAAAAGAGCAGGATTTAAAGTCCTGCTCTTTCAACTATTGTGTCTGCTACTTTTTTTTCATCCCTAAATGGAAAATCTGCTGGAGTAAGTAGCTTGCCTGCTTCTCCTGCAGTGACTGCAAGGTCTCCAGACCTGCATGTTGTGTTTGCACCTGCAGGAAATGCAGCGAGCAATTCTTCAGGGGTATTTATAGGAAATTTTGCACCTTTAAGCCCTGCAATTATCTGTCCGTGAATATCATCTCTTACTGTCATTTTTATTCCTCACGTTTTGATTTTTTTCTCAAACTTATTTTCTTCCTATGTTTCTTATCTCTTCTTTATTTGATATTCTGGTTCTTTGCAGTTTGATTTCCCGGGAGAATTCATTCTACACTCTTTTATTGGCAGGTTATTGATATATATTTAATCGGCATTAAAATGTAGTTAATGCAGTTCACTGTATTACTGCATATGAGTTATCTAACATAACCGGATAATGCTAAAAATGCAAAATTGTGAACTTGAGCGACGCAAAACGAAGGATCAAAAATGCCTGAGTTTAAATAGGCACATCAGTTCGCTTTCCATACACCATGTCCAGTCCACGAAAATATCTGATGTCAAGGAAGGCATTAAGTGAATAATAGGAAGATAAAGCGAGAGTTTTTAGAAAGATAATAACTGAGAATCAGCGAATGGCTAAAGAGAAAGCTAGATAGGGAAGAGCAACAAAGACACTAAACCAGGTCTTGTAACTGGAAACGAAAGCGTGCAAGAAGTAAATCCGTCAATATTAAATAAAAAATAGAAAGGGAGGTTCTCCCTTATTACTTTACGGTCACGGTCTTGCAGATAGACTTACAAGAATTTCCTGAATTGCATACGGTCAAGCAAACTTTATATTTTCCTGCTTTTTTATATGTGTGAGTTGGATTCTTAGAAGTCGATTTGGAGCCATCACCGAAGTTCCAGGACCATTTTGCAGCTCCTGTAGACGCGTCTTTAAAGGTAATTTTCTTACCGGATGCGCTGCATGTAAAATTTGGAACGAGATTTACAGCTTTTATCGTAATGGCTGACTTTTTAGTCTGCTCTACATGACAACTTCCAGTGCCATATGCAGTTACTTTTACGTTATAGGTACCAGGGTTTTTAAGAGTAAGCGAGCAGTTACAGATATGTTTTACCGTACAGTGTGTACAGTAAGATCTGCAGGATGCAACTACCTTTCCATTTTTATCCAATACCTGTACTTGAACACTTGTAACATTGCCTGCCGTATAAGTTGTAAATCCTACTTTGGCTGGTGCTGTTCCGGTTGGATTGTTCACTGTAAACTTCACAATTTTTACGTTGCACGCAGTACTGGTAGATGAAGCGCCTGCGGTGGCTGTACATAACGTCAAAGCCAATAAGGCTAATACAAAGAAAGTTGTTGTTCGTTTCATCAGTTCGTATGAATAGACAACATTCATTATATAATTTTAGAAACGGTCTAAATAAATAGAACTCGGCATAAATAATTTTTAATATGTAACTGTCAGGTAAGCAAGATGTTCATAACTCTACAGACCTGAAGATAACATTAGTTTGGACGAAAATTGCTCTACTACTAACGGCGATTCTGACTACATAACCAAAGATTAGTCATATCCATTATAGCTTAAAAATCACCGATAGAAAAAGAAACCTTTTTCATCCAGTAAATTGGGTGCAGAGTCACCGATTAAGAAAAAGAGAAATGTAAAGGCGCTGGTATCGATTCAATTTGATGCATTGCTTGAGACGATATTACTTCGGTGATGAGAAATAGCCACAGGAGATACTTGAGGGTCATGGTATTTTAAGTCAATAACTGGAAATCTCCTAGACTATGAATAGCTTATGAATAACTCAGTTGATTATTATACATTTTGGACATACCTAAATAAAAGAGTTTTATATATTATATGTTATTTGCCAGTAGCTGCACGGAAAAAGAGTTTGAAGGTGCATGATGTCGATTCCGTCTGAGGTACTCTTCTAAATGTCGCTATATCGAAAATAAGGTACGACCACTATGAGATGTTGGCTAGGCTTGTGGATGCTTTCGGAATCGACATCAGACCTTCCAAAATATGGATAAAACAAGTTTATTATATATTTTTTGGATATATCATATATAAATTAGATGTCTATATATTATATATTAATGAGAAATAAAAATATTTATCTCCGTTAATGTGATAAGACTAGAATAAGTAACAATCATATTCTTATGGTTACAAAATAGGACACTTGAAACACGGAATAAGTGAATTATCCCAACAATCTTGTTGAATAAACAATGTGTTGTAAAAGTTTAAAGATTCTCAATATTTCTTGTGTCAATTGAAAGAAAACGCGATATTTTAAAAGAATTTTATATCATATGGCACAGAATATAAAATCAGACAAACTGTTTATCCTAAGCAAAAAAGACTGTTTTTCCTATATGGGACTTACGCGGTTAAACCGAAAGACAACAGCATGAAATTTTAAACTTTCTTCTCCACAACACTTTATAGAACTGCTCACGCTTCATTTAGTTCTTTTACTGCGTAAGTCCTATCAGGAAAGACTCCAATATATTGAGAGTCTCACTACTTCTATAATACTATGCGGAATTATACAAATGGGTACTTACTGGTTTATAACATCTACAGATTAGTTCATAGTCAGACTTGTTAACAATTGGTAGTCCTGATGGTCTTACCAACCACCACTGAACCAGTCATCATCAGACCAACCATTGTCGGAATCGCCTCCCCAACCGTTGTCAGAATAGCTTCCCTTGCCATTGCCGAACCAGTTATTCTCTACCATGTCTAACAATTTGTTGCCCAGCTTTTCTTGAGCTATCTTTTGGGCTGCTTCTTGAGCTTGTTTTGGATCAACCACATTAGCCGGCTTTTCTTTAGTCTTTTCTTCAGAACCATCTGAAGCACATGCACTTGCTGATGCAGCAGTTACTGCTACTACAAAAAAGACCGCCAGCAAAATAAACACGGTCTTTTTTATTTTGTTAAAATTTTGTTCTATCATACAGATCTTCCCTATTATTTTGCTAGATTATATACAATTTTACTTATATCGGGTCTATAATTCACTATTTATGCGCAAATATATTCGATTTAAGAATCAATAATCCATCTAAGTTTTTAGGAGACTATGTGATTGTTAAATTACATTTGCTTAGTATTCGCCGATAAAAGTGATTTTTTATTGTATTGCTAGTGTATTATTATCAAGTGGATATAATAATTAGAGAAATATAAATTAGAAACCAATATTAAACAAAACTTGATTTATTATATTCTTATATCCAAAAAAATATGCCAAAAAATAATATATTAAATAATTTATTATTAAATGTGTGATTTATTTATTAATATTAATTTTTTAATTATATTTTTCTTATTGATTTTAATTATCATAAGGCTTGTTATTTTTTAATTTTTTGAGATTTTTTAAGGATTACTTAACCTTCAGATGCTATACAGATAATCTGGAATATAGGATAGGACAAATTACGAGTCTTCAGTATAATAATAACAACTTTAGAATTAGATTCATAACTAGCATGTTTTTAGGACACAATTCCATAATCTAGTGATTTCTCTTATTGTTCTTTCCTCAAACCTACAATTTTCTCTGCTAACTACCTCAAAAAGCTGCAATAATCTTGAAAAACAAATTCTTTGGCAAAAATGCCAAAGAATTTGTTTATTCATTAGATATTTTTTTTGAATATTTTATCTAAAATCAATACGCTCCGCTACTTTCTAAAGTGAAACTTTTATCAAAATAGCTTA
>NZ_LMVP01000069.1 GCF_002287235.1 Methanosarcina spelaei | reverse complement strand
CCCCAACCTAAAGGTTGGGGTATTCGTGACCCTCTGCGCTCCCTTGTAATAAAAATGGATGAAAAAATGGACGAAAAAGTGGACAAAACAAAAATTCTAGTTGTAGAAGACCAGGCTATTGTGGCTTTAAATATTAAAATTCGGCTGAAGAATCTGGGGTATGCAGTCCCTAGCACTGCGGTCTCAGGGGAAGAAGCAATAAAAGAAGCTGAGATTACAAACGCTGACCTGGTTTTAATGGATATTATGCTAAAAGGAGATATGGATGGAATTGAAGCTGCCCGAATTATTAAATCACGCTTTGGAATACCCATAATTTACCTTACTGCCTGTACGGATTTTGAGACCCTTGAACGAGCAAAGCTAACAGATCCAGAGGGATATATTTCGAAGCCCTTCAAAGAAGAAGACCTATGCAAAAACATAGAGACTGCTCTTCTTAAAAACCGGTCAAAAAAGAAAAATAAGAGAGTTTTTAGAATTAAAGATAAAAGTTATTAAATTTAATTGAAGATATTAAATTTAATTGAAGATATTAAATTTAATTGAAGGTAAATTTAATTGAAGGTAAAGTTAATTGAAGGTATTAAAGTTAATTAAAGATATTAAAGTTAATTGAAATTACTAAAAACAATATAAAGAGTCATCACCTTTTTCAGAATTTAAGAATCTTTGCTGCTTTCATAGCATTGAGAACCATGGTTTCGACATCCATTTTTTGTTCTTCAAGTACAACAAGATCATAATTTGCTCCAATTTCAGGCTTCTCAGGCACAGCAGTGCAGCTGCCTGCGGGTTGACTTGAAATATCATAGGTTCCGATTTTGCGGGCAATATCTATTATCTCTGTTTTATCAAAAGCTATTAAAGGATGATAAATAGGGATAGCAAGCTGATAGATTTCAGCATACATATTGGCAGCAGTCTGGGAAGCTACCTGTCCCAGGGAAGAACCGGTAATAATTCCACTTGCACCTTCTTTTTTCATAACCTCATAAGCTTCTCGGTACATCATGCGTTTGCAGAGAAGACAGGTATTTTTTCGTTTACATATGTCTATAAAGGCTTTGAGATTAGGACCATGAGGAATCTCATAAGTTGTAAATTGATGCCCTGGAGCCCACTTCTGGAGCTGACGAATACATTCAAAAGCGCGTTCTCTTGCGGCATTCTCGGCATAGGGTGAAGTGTTGCAGTATACGGGAATAATCATAACTCCGCGTTTCATCATAAGCCAGGCTGCAACTGGGGAGTCAAGCCCGCCGGACATTAAAATAACCATGCTTCCTTGGGTGCCGAGAGGAAGACCACCAACTCCATTAAACGTTTCCAGGTAAATGTAAGCAAAATTTTGCCGCATTTCCACGAAAATTTCCTTATCAGGAGAACTCAGGTCAACTCTGGGATGCTTCCCTTTATTTTCCAGAGCACTCCAGACGGCATCCCCGCAGGTTCTGCCTATGTCCACTGAAGAAAAAGGATGATTTCCGCTTCTTCTGGCCCTTACGGCAAAAGATTCGCCTTCTAAAACCAGGTCCTTAGCCAGGGTAGCACATACAATGGCTGCACTCTCAAGGGTAGGTTCAGTCGTCAATGCAGGAGAAGTAGAGACAATCCCAAAAACATCAGCAGCTGCTTCAGCCACATGGAAATCCGTAGTGTCAATAAATATTCGGCCCCATTCCCGCCGTATCTGGGAATATGGAATATCTCGAGAATCCAACATTGCCGCAATATTCTTCATAAGAATTTTCTCATACCAGTTCCGGACTCCTGTACTTTTAAGGGCAAGTTCACCATACCGAACTATGACTACATTAGATGGAACTTCAGACCTTAAAGAAGAAGGATCGGAACCAGAGTTATCTGGATTTTCGATATAATCTTCCGGTTTATTCTTGCTTTCTCTCGAGCTATGGGTATCAGCCTTAGGCTTTACTTCGATCTCATTGGAATTGTCTGTCATGGATGCTAATGTTAGGATGGCATGAAGTTTAAAACTTTCAGGATAAAGAATTTGATTTTCAGAAGTGAGAGGGTTAATAAGTCAGAAGAAAAAGTTAATAAAAGTTATGGACCAGCTGAAAAAAGTTAATAAGCCAGGGCAAGTAACATAAAAATATAAAGGAAAATCGTACCAGTATGCATTTGACTGCATACCGGAAAAGATTTCTGGGTTTCAATTTTCCGGAATTCGAGTTTAACCGGATTCCGGAATACTTCACTCTTCACTACTATTTGCTCTTCCCTCATCAGGTTCGGGAACATACCAGTAACCTGGGTCTTCACTTTTCCATCCCTCGTCAAGCTCAGTATAGTTCCCGTTTTCCGATCCATCATCAAGCTCAGTATAGTTCCCGTTTTCCGGTCCCTCATCAAGCTCAGTATAGTTACTGCTATTGTATTCCGGACTGTAGGAAGGATCAGTTATCTTTCCTGATTGAGAAAGCTCAGTCATGTTTGCACTTACATTTCCTGAAATATTCTCTTCTCCTCCATACCATCTTGAAGGTAGAGAGTAACTCAGAGTGCTGTCATAATACTCAGGAAGGAAGAACTTAGTTCCTCTTTTCTGTAGAGCGTCCACAAAACCAGGATCGATTTCGTCCAGTTTTGCCTTGCATACAGCAGCCTCATCTAGTTTCTTTAGAGTGTAAAGAGCAAAACGTTTGTTGTAAAGAGCTGAAGCTGAGTTCGGGTTAATTGCAAGGATCCTGTCATAACATGTAACTGCTTCTTCAGTTTCTCCCATCATATTGTGGATGTATCCTTTGTTATACCAGGCTGTAATACAATCAGGTTTAAGCCCTATTGTTTTGTTGAAACAATTAAGAGATGCTTTATTGCTGCTTAACGTAAGATAGGTGCAGCCCTGGAAATACAAGGCTGTAACATTATCTGGACTATATTCCAGAGCCTTATTGTAACAGTCAATAGCTTGCTGGTATTCTTCCAGCTTGTAGAGCACAAAGCCCTTTTTATTGTAGGCGTCCACATTTCCAGGGTCCAGTTCAAGAATTCTGTCATAACAGCCTACTGCTCCCTCAAAGTCTCCGCTGTTTTCCAGGGCTTTTCCCTGTTTGTAAATAATCTCCCTGTCATCCGGCGAGATTTCAAGCATTCTCTCATAACATGCGGCAGTTTCCTCATACCTGCCAAGTGCTCCCAGTAAAGAAGCTTTTTCGGCCATGACCAAGGAGTTTTCAGGCTGAAGCTTAATTATTCTATCGTAATCTGACAGTGCTTCATCGGATTTATTGGATTTCGATAGAGCAAGAGCCCGACTTCGGAGAGCCTCAATGTTTTCAGGCTCAGAGTTAAGAAGTGTAGTGTAACAGGAGATTGCCTCATCATACCTGCTCAGATTAGAGAGGGCAAGACCTTTCCCAAGGAGGGCATCTGAATTGCTGGAGTTTAGAGCAAGCAACTGGTCATAGTAATTGACTGCTTCTTCAAGCTTTCCAAGATCGCCTACAGTAGAGGCTATCCCATATAGGGCTCTACTTGACTGTGGGTCAAGATCCAGGGCTTTCTTGTAGCATTCCAGAGCTTCTTCACTTCTGTTTAACCTATCAAGTATCAAGCCTTCTTCATACCAGGCCTCGGCACGTGAAGGATTAATTGCAAGCACCATATCATAAGAAGTAAGTGCATCGTCGTACATTCCTAGTTTACTGTAGATAGAGGCTTTTCCAGACCATGCAGTATCGTAACTGATCTCGGGGCTAAAAAGATTCAAATCTTCGGCAGGCTCGACACGGCCTTCTGAGTTCATGTATTCATAGTTCAGAAGATAAGCCCAGAAACCTCCAGAAAGCACCTGGGCAGGATTGGCATCTGTACTATTGTTTTTAACTTGCTCTGATATTGGAGTTATTGAGTCCTGTTCCATGCTTTTGTTCAACTTAAAGCGTGCAGCCGAATACTCGGGATCTATCATAAGAGTCTGGTTATAGCATTTTGAAGCTTCTTCATGCTTTCCGAGTTCATCAAGAACAAGCCCTTTATTGTACCAGGCAGCTGCAATGCTGGGTACAGCCTCAAGAACTTTGTTGTAACATATAAGCGAGCTTTCACATTTTCCAAGTTTCGCCAGGGCGAAAGCCTTACCAGACCAGGCAAGTGTATAGTTTTCTTCAATATCGAGAGCTTTATCATAGCTTTCTACTGCATCTTTGTAGTCTTTGATTCTTGAAGAGTCTAAGCCTTTCTGGTACCATACTTTAGCATACCCGTAGTCCAGTTTCAGAGCTTGATCATAGCATTCAACTGCTTCTTCATACTTGCCAAGCTTTTCAAGGTCCATGCCTTTCATATACCAGACAACAGCATGCTCGGACTCGGTTTCAAGAACCTTATCATAACACTCAATCGCAGAATCGTACTTTTCAAGCTTATCAAAAGATAAGGCTTTCTCGTACCATATCTTAACTGTGGGTGACTTAAATTCAGGATTTAACGGATAAGACGGAAGTGCAACTTCGTAAACACTTAGCTGTTCAAGCGAATCACTTCCGATTTCCTCAACCTGAATCCCTGTGTCCGGGTTAAGCGCTTTATCATAGCACACTATTGCAGCGTCATATTGGCCTGTTTTATTAAGTAGAGAGCCTTTACTATACCAGGCCTCGGAATTACCAGGATTGTAAACCAGAACTTCATCATAGCATTTCAGAGCTTCTTCGTTTCTTCCAAGCTTCTCAAGGCATACACCCTTCCTCTGTAAAACATCAAGATTTTCAGGTTCTGACAGAAGAACAAATTCATAGCAAGTAAGCGCCTCATCATAAATTGCCATTTTTTCAAGGTTAATACCTTTATTATACCAGGCATCCACAATATCCGGATTAAAAGAAATTGCCTTGTCATAACAATCTATTGCAGTTTCGTAATCACCGGACTTATCAAGAACTACTCCTTTTTGATACCAGAGTTCACCATTGTCAGGCGTGATATTAAGAGCGCTGTCAAAGCATTTAATTGCCTCAGGATACTTCTCAAGTCCGATGTAAGCCATTCCCTTCATCCGCAGAGAGTTGGAAGAATTGGAGTTAAGTTCAATAGATTTGTCATAAGAGTTCAGAGTTTCCTGATCAAGACCCAGCTGCTCAGAAGCAAGAGCTTTTCGATACCACACTGTGGCGAGATAGGTATCGGCTGCAAAACTTTTGTCGTAGCAGTTAACGGCCTCAACATATTTTTTTAGCTCAAGCTGTTTGTTGCCCTTATCATACCAGTTTTCGGAAGAAACCGGAAAGGTCAAAAGAGCTTGATGATAACAATTAACTGCTTCGGCATTCTTTCCTAGTTCGGCCAGAGAACGTCCTTTTCCGTACCAGGCCAAAGAGGAATTAGAATCAATCTTAAGTGCTTCATTATAGCAGTTCATAGATAGTTGATATTTTTTAAGGGAGTATAGCGTATTCCCCTTGTCAATAAGACCTTCTACAGAAGCTGGGCGCTGTGCCATTATCTCAGAGAGATCAGGACTTACTTCAGTCTTTTCATTAACATCGGTCACATTAGTTTTTTCATCATATTCTACAGCCAGTTCCTGACCTGTGATGGCTCCTGCCACAGGTAAAAAACCTGAAAAGAAATATAACATTAAAGCAAGGAGAATATAAGAACTGACAATCAAATTACCTTTTCTAACTGAGCTCATTAAATACCCCGGTTTATTCTAATGAGTTCTTGTGGAGACTTTTCACAAAGAGTCTCACACTGTCACTGTATTCACTGTTCTGTACGGTTTCTATACCTACATAAGCGTGAGTGATTAAAGAATAAAAGTAACTAGATAATATATTTTTGCTCCCCCAATGAATAATTTAGTTAGTATCAAAAGTCAGTCATATGCATTACAACTTAATTTTAGAAGTTATCCCATATAAAATTTGTGCAGCATAAAAAGACCCTCTGAATTGTTAGTATACTTAACGCAGTATATTATTGTTACAGAAAGAATAAATCGTAAAATAGAAAACATTCCGACAGTAAAATAAGATTTTTGACAGTAAAATAGAATTAATGATAAAAATACAGTCATTGATAGAGATATATCTCAAAGTCCCAGTAGATATACGAAAAGATTATACATTGGAACTCCTATTGCAAAAGCATGCAGAAGGAAGAACTGGATTTCTTCAAAAAATGGTTTCTGGATTACGTAGACCAATTTTCCTCTCCGGAAGCTTTTATTCAGGAAAATATTGATTTGAAAATCGAACATACGTCAAGAGTCTGTGAAAACATACTCTTACTCGCTAAAGCTGAAAACTTGGAGAAAAAAGGCTCCAGGCTGGCCGAAACAATAGCTTTATTTCATGATTTGGGTCGTTTTGAGCAGTTTACGAAATACAGAACGTTCAATGACCTGGAATCTGAAAATCATGCCCTACTTGGGGTAAAAATACTGGAAAATGCCGAAATTCTTACCATTCTATCTCAGAAAGAGAAAGATTTAATTCTTAAAGCTGTGGAATATCATAATTGCATGGCAATTCCCGAATGCACAGAAACTTCCAGTGAATTCCTCTTTTATTTGAAATTGATTCGGGATGCCGATAAACTGGATATCCTGAAGCTTGTTAGTGAAGACTACGAAAAAGAAGAGGAATTCAGGAACCCAGCTCTTGAATTCGATATGCCCGATACGCCCGGATGTTCGGAAAAAATAGTTGTTGATATCCTGAATAACAGAATGGCAAAGCTTGTAGATGCCAAAAATCTGAATGATATTAAACTCCTTCGCCTGAGCTGGATTTTTGACATTAATTTTCCTGAGGCTTTTAGCCTTCTTAGAGAACGTGGTTATCTTAAGACAATTCTGTATTCAATATCAGAAATCGAAGAAGTGCAGGTAGTACGCAAACATATTGATAGCTATTTGAATGCAATTGAAACCAGGTCCAGAAACAAAGCTATGAAAATGGATATCAGCTAAGTCAATAAGCATTAAAGAGTATAGATCGGGTTAAACCGAAACGTTAATAAGTGTTAGATAAACTGAATAAAAGAGAGAAGAGATAATGTATAAAAATTATAAACGCGATTCATTAGAAAAGGAAATCCACTCAGAACTCATTAAATGTTGGTTTACTCCATGTATCTTCTACGATATTCATTGCCCAAACTGCGCCGATAATCCGAACGAACCTGATTTCTTAACTGTTCTTCAAGCATTGATTCCAGGGAATCTTCTTTAATATTTTTCTCTATATTTATATCCTTTTCCTCTAAACCCGATATACTTTGACTCTTTTTCTCTGTCATACTAAAATCATCCCTGGTTCACTTAGATAATATACATATACATTTTGCTGTAATCTACACTTTCATTTAAGTTTATTCTCAATTATCTTTTAGAATATTAGTTTAATTAAATATTACTAGTATCAAGTCAATTGTCAAGGATTCAATGATTCCTAATAACTGCACTCGATTTTATACGACATTTTGTGTTTGACTCGACACTAGCAGGATTAAGAATTATTTTAGTTAAATATTAGTTTAAGTTAGAGTGTTATCTTAAACTAAAACATTGTTTTAAATTAGAGCGTTATTTTAATCAGGATTTTTTGGACCTTTCATTATTGAGCCAGAATCTTGAAAGATGTTCAGGTTTTATCAACTACCTTGATTCCTGAAGGCTGTTCAATAAACTCCACTTCGAGCCCGGAAATTTCACGCAGCCTGGAACATAAAGCCTCCATACCTGGATTTTCCGTGGCATAATGAGTAGCATCAATAAGACAGAGTTCCTCATACTCACGGATAATGTTATGCTTAAGTTCGGAAGATATGAAAGCATCGACTCTATTTGCCCTTGCAATTTCAAGGAACTCAGTAGTAAAGCCACTGCCACCAATGACCATTACCCTCCTTATTTCCTCTTTTTCCCCAACATATATTACAGGAGTTTGCAAGGTCTCCGAAACATGAGACGCCAGTTCAGCCGAAGTACAGGGTTCGACCTCTCCTATTCTGCCAGTTTCCACATTTTCGAGATTCTTTAGTCCAAGCCTTGCAGCAAGCACATTATTAATGCCCCCTTCAGCCCTATCATAGTTTGTATGCATGCTGTAAAGGGATATTCCGTTATCAAGAGCAAGCCTGAGGGATTCAGCAAGGGATTTTGAGACTTTGTTTATCGGATGGAAGATGAGGGTATGATGGGTAACCAGAAGATTTGCTTCCATTTCTGTAGCTTTCTTAAGCACATAAGAATTGGCATCGAGAGCAACTGCAATTCTTTCTATATTATTTTCCAGGTTGAGAATTAGTCCGATCCGGCCTTCATCAAAATCTTCAGCAAGTTCAGGCGGTGCGATTTCTTCGAGAATTTCTACGACCTTTATAAGTTCCATGAAAAACCTCCGATATCGGAAGGAATTACTATTTTTTGATTAAATTATGAGACTTATGAGACTTCCTTTCCTGATTCTTTAGGATACACAGCCTTAAAAAGAAAACAACTCTGATATAAGAAGTTTATTAGAGAGGAAAACAGTACAAAAAATTAAATACCTTATACCAAGATAATTTATAGAGTTTAGTAAAAGTTCTTATCGTGTAATGAAATTAGAGCTACTAAATTAATAAAATTAGAAAAATGCAAATCATAAGGGAGTGCTGGGGCAAAACCGATGCATAGAGTAGTAAAATACGGCTGATTCAATAGTAAATAGACATTTATTAATTATGTATAATTTATAGTCGTAAATTTAAAGAGCTGTAGCCATTTCAGGAACTCAAAATGCATGCTTCCAGTGCGTAGATTAAGTAAAAGATATCAAATTCAAGGAAGATGATTATGGCTAAGAAGCTTGCACTGATGGCATTACTTGCCGTTTTCTTCGTTTCGGCTTTTTCAGTAACTGCTTTTGCGGAAGAAGACATCGAGTGGGTAGAGAAACAGGATGGAACAACACTGTACTGGGGGGATACGGTAACAGTTAATGGCTATGATATAAAGGCAGAAGATTTCAACGATGACAACCAGGTTTTTATTTCAATCTCTAAAGACGGAGAAAAACTGAAGACTTCTCCACTTTCCGTAGGCCTGGAAGTCGTATATGATGACAGGATAAAGGTTTATGCCCAGGAAGTGGACCCTAATTATGAGACTATCGAGAAAAACGGAAAGAAATTCAAAACCGGAAACTGGAACCCTTATGCTAAACTGGATATCCTTATAAAAGGAGAACCAAGATTTGACATAGAAGTTGAAACTAAAAAAGATACATATGACTCGAAATCTACCGGGGACAGCGCAATCGATGTCTCGATAAAGATTAAAAATGAAGGAGATGCAAAAGCTGAAAACACCATTCTAACTATAGACACAGCCGGAATGGAAGTTCTTAAAGGAAAAACAAAATACACGTTTGGTCAAGTCTTTAAAGACGAAACTCTTGAACCTGTAAACCTTACGTTGAAAGCTCCCAAACCGTGGGAAGATACTGACCTTAATGTAACTGCAAAAGTTACCTGCGAGGACGTAAGGGATGAGAAGTATGAAGACATAGGCTTCAAAGTCATAAAAATAGAAAAAAAATGGGGTCTCGTTATTTCAAAAGTTATTACAAAAAATAATCATATGGGAAAACCTATCCGTGTCTCGGTTAACGTCCGGAACGAAGGACTGTGTGACCTGGATAATATTATACTTAAGGATTCGGTGGCTCCAGAAACGCACCTTCAGAAAGACATGGTGCTCGAGAAGACCCTTTCCCTTAAATCTGGAGAATTAACTGAAAAAGTTTTTGAGTACACCCTGATTCCTGATAAACCAGGAGAATTCACCTTCCCAAAAGCGACGGCTAACTTTACCCTGCCAAACGGGCAGAATGGGGAAGCGGGTTCCAATAACTCGGAAAATATAAAAATTTACGGACCAGAAATTTCAGTCACAAAAACCATTGACCGTCAGCAACTGAATTCAGGAGATAAACTGACTGTAACGATCACTGTAAGAAACACCGGAAATGTTGGTTCAAGTGTGACAGTAACCGACACCGTACCTCCGGAAGCTAAACTAATAAGCGGGGAAACCAGTTTCAAGCAAATTCTCGAAAGCAATGGTGATTCAAAAACAGTAAGTTATATCCTGCAGATGCATAAAGAAGGGGAAATTCGTCTGCCTGCATGCAAAGCAAGTTTTCTCGACCTTGATGAATACTCAGGAGAAGTTATTTCGGATACTCCTGTTGTTTATGTAGGAGTACCAATTTCTCTTGAAGGTAGCAGCGAGCAGCCGGAAGGGAAAACGGACTCAAATCAGGAAAAAAATGATTCCTCAGTTATGGCGCAAGATGAAGAATCTGAAGATACTCCCGGGTTCGGCCCTGTTCTTGCCATAGCAGGCTTTCTCGTAGTTGCAGGCATTCTGGGAAGAAGACGTACCTGAGAAGCTTAAAACGAATGTTTTGAACGCTCTGGATTTCTAGGGCATTCACCTCTTATTTTCAATAGAATTTACTGAAAAAACTTCTTGTCATCACTTTTTTCCATCACTTTCAGTTACTTATTCACTATTTCCATACCTATTATTTCCATATTTATTAATAAAAATAGAAATTATTTTATGGTGTAATTCTTGACTGTTTCAAAAGCAATAAGTTAATATAAACCCATTTTTACCTTGAAACTCATTTGGATAAAAAAATAAAAATTTAATATAAAGAAAAAGTTAATGTTCTTATTAGTTTTCAAATGAAAAAAGAATTTTTTGAAGCAAAATCAAATTGCGTGCGGCCACCCCACCCTAAAGGATGGGGTATGCTTCGGGCC
>NZ_LMVP01000068.1 GCF_002287235.1 Methanosarcina spelaei | reverse complement strand
TTTGAGAATAATCAAGCAGAAAGAGATGTCAGGATGATGAAGCTACAACAGAAAATATCAGGAACTTTCAGAACTACACGGGGAGCGGAAGCTTTCTGCAGAATTAGAGCATATATTTCCACAATAAGAAAGAATGGTTTACCTGTTTTAGAGGGTATTCTCGCGGCGCTCAAAGGAGCGCCGCTAACTATACCCTGAATAGTTACCTTATTTTTTCCAAAATTTCCATTTACTCTTTTTCTGGTAGTGGGTATGAGTTATTGAAAAAATATGCATAAGACTCTCTCTACATTTTTCCTCAAATTAGATGGATGTACTTGCTTTTTAGGAATTGATCAATAACTCGCGTACGCGGCCCTTTCTTTTTCATAGGAAAACCCTAGTCTTCTTATATTTAGCTCATTAAAATCCACAAACACTCAATAAAGGACCGGCAGGTTTTTCCTTTTCCCTGCCGGTTTTATACACCCAATTTTCCCCCTGCCGGCTTCACAAGCTCAGTTCCGGAATATTCTGGTCTGAAGAAGCTTTATTCTTCAGTTCTTTTCTATACTCTCATTTGACGTTAACTGAGACTGTTTTTTCAGCCCTTCTTTTTTAATCGGACCTATCCTATATTCTATTTGGGATACATTCGTTTAGAATTACATTCCAAAGGCTGTCTGTGTAATCGTATTTTCGATTTCAGTTTTCAGCTCCTCAGGAATCCCCCTTATCCCGACATCCAGGAACCCGCGCACAATCATGCCTACAGCTTCATCTTCGGTTAGGCCTCTTGCCATAAGGTATTCCACCTGGTCTTTAGCAATTTTTCCAACGGCTGCCTCGTGAGTAAGTTCTACATCGTCTACGTTTGCTTCAAGGATTGGGATTGCAAGCTGGCTTCCTTTGTCGGTAAGGACAAGTCCTTTGCATTCAAGGTGTCCTTTTGCTCCCTTTGCATTGCCTATCATTTCTCCTCTTGCAACTATTCTTCCGCCGATTGTAATTGTCCTCGATATAAGCTCAGCCTTTGTGCCAGGCGCATTGAATATCGCCCTGCTTCCGAGATCCAGTTCGGAACCGGGATGGGCAATGGCTATAGTATTTAGCCTGGTCACTGCTCCTTCTCCCTCAAGTTTGACAGTCGGATATGTCTGCACAGAACGGACAGGTTTCAGGCAGATGTAGTTGCTTACGTAGGTTCCTCCTTCTTCGACTTTAATTACTGTCCTTGGCCTGACCCCTATCTGCTCAGCCCAGTTGTGAATCATTGTGAAATTCAGGGTAGCTCCTTTTTTTACGTACATCTCAGAAATTCCCAGGTGCAAACCTTCTTTCACTCCCTTTTTAGCCGTACAACCTGTAATTATGTCAAGGCTGGCGCCTTCTTCGACTATCACAATATTATGTACGGTCTGGAAAACTTTATCTCTACCAAGCAAAAGGCATGTCTGAACTGGCAAGGACGATTTCTTTCCAGCAGGCACCCGGATAAAGTATCCATCCGCATTTTCAAGGTAAGTTTTTGCCGTATATTTATCGGTATCAACAGATACAAGCTTCCAGGAGTAATCTTTAAGCCATTCGTATTTTTCCAGGGCTTTTTGGGTAGACATAAGTTCTACATTTTTGTCTTTCAGGGAAGAATGCGATACTGCATTATCAAGCACCAGCAGACTGCCAGATCGGCCTTCCTCGCTAGGTACTACTCCTACCTGAAGAAGTGTTCTTTTGCTTTCTTCGTCAAGGGTCTGGAGGTCTTCTATAGGCCTGCTAACTCTGGAACCTTCTTCAAATTTTTCCAGCTCTATATCTTCTCCAAAAGCTGCTTTTTTCTCGACTGCGCTTTCAGCGCGCTTTTTCAGGTTCACTTCATCAGTCTGCATTTTATACACTCCTCATACCCTCTACTCTTTATTTCTTCCAGCATCTTCAAGGGGTTTCCTGAACACATAACCGTTCCATTGCAAAGGATGTATCCCCTATCTGCGTTTACATAATCAAGAATCTGGCCTGTGTGAGTGATTATGAGGGCAGATTTACCTTTCTCGCAACTCTCGCCAGGGCAATTCAGCCCTTCTTCAAGCAGTCCCTTAATTGTCATTCCTACCTGTTCTATGCTTACGAGGTCCACTCCTGATTCAGGTTCGTCAAGCAGGTAAAGGCTCGGGTTTTGGGCTGCAAGCTGCAGAAGTTCTGAACGTTTAATTTCTCCTCCCGAAAAGCCCACATTCACATCCCTGTCCATAAAGCGTTTCATATCAAGATTCTTGGCAAGAGTCTCTGGATTAGTTCCTTTCGATAAAACCTTTACAAGATCCTTCAGTTTAATTCCGGACATATCTGGAGGGCGCTGCATCATAATTCCCAGTCCGAGTCTGGCTCGTTCATCTACTGGCAGCCCGGTGATATCTGTCCTGTTAAACAGAATTCTACCTTTCACAACTCTGTACTCACTGAAACCCATGATTGTTCTCATCAGAGCTGACTTTCCGGCTCCGTTTGGCCCAAAAAGCACATTAGTATATCCTCTTTTGACTTCGAGGTTTACGTCATGAAGCAAAAGTTTTCCGTTTACCTCTACAGTCAGATCTTCTATTTTTAGCATCGACATTTCTCCCTTTATCTCACTTTTAATATGGTTCCCCTCTATTTTCGTCCGCTTGAAAAAATAATGCTTGAAAATAAATTTATTCAAAATTCACTTCAGATGGCTGGAAAAACGTCAAGAGCCGGACAATTTTAGCGTCTTTTCCCACCTTCCGTTATTTCCCACCAAATACTATATTCTTTTTATAGGACATTCTATTTCTAACTATAGATTCTTTACTAATTTCTGTAAATTTTTCTGTAAACTTTCTGTAAATTTCCTGTAATTTTTAAAATTAAAGAGTTAAAACCCAGAAATTAATAAAATGAACTTAAGATACAGGACTACAAAATAAAATTTCTAAAACAGAAGCTTTTGATTCTTTAGAGTCTTTCAATTTATTCCAGGTCAATGCGCAGACCGACTTCAATATCTATAAAACTTGCCGGAAAAATTTCTTTTATTTTTTCTCTATGAGCAGTACAATGCCCTGCTGCTATGAGTTCCATTCCTCTCAGCCTTTCAAACTCCTCGTTATCGTGAAGCCCTCCAAGAATTCCCTTTACTTTTCCATACTGACTGGCAGTATCCAGGATTGTGGAAATTCCGGGGTGAGCGCAGCCTGTAAGTACGTAAGATCCGTTTCCTGTATCTAGAATAAGCGCTTGCTCCTTTATTTTGTCTCCGAGTTCTCCTGTACTCCTGATACCATGAGAGATTTCTACAGGCTCCTTTATTTCGGTAAGAATCGCTCTTTTCTCAATTTCTCTTTTAAGATTCTCCGAAAAAGAAGCAGGAACATAGACTTCAAGCCCAGGATTTGCTTGAAGAACCTCAGGAAGGCCTCCGATATGGTCCCAGTGCTGGTGAGAGATAATCAGTTTTTCGATACCTTCTGGATCAATGTTGAGCCTCTTCATATGTCTAAGGAGGAGAAGCCCATCCCATCCGGTATCAAAAAGAAGGGTTTCACAACTAGTTTCAATGAGAGCTGAAAAACCCCAGCTTCCCGTAAAGCCCTGGCTGGCTTTGTTGTCATAGATAACAGTAAGCCTGAACATCGGGTTTCCTCAGATTTCTGTCATGGTTTTATATTCCATAACAGTAGAAACAGGGTTCGTCTTGATTTTAATTCCGGTCTCTTCAAGGGCGCAGATGCCATTAATGCCTCCTACGATTGCAATCCCGAACTTTCCGGTTTCTATAGGCGCTCCAAGTAGGGTTTCGCCTACTTCTCCCGGAGGAAAATAACCTGCAAGGCCAACTTTTTCTGCCTTTTCCATAATTTCTCTTGCTTTTTCGTAAGCTGATAAATTGATTTGTCGAACATTGGCAAGGATTTTGCCTTCTCCCTTTTCAAGTACTTCAAGGACAGAAGTAGTCTTTCTGCTCATGAAAATCTGTATGGGATCAATTGAGGTTCCGCTGTAGGAAATCAAATCTGAAAACCGTGCAGGTTTTCGATTTTCGATTTGAAGAATTCCACCGTAGGCAGGTTCTACAGGGATACCCGCTTTGAGAAGGAGCCCGTCAAAAGCAACGCTGCAGACCGTAGCTATTCCGATTTTTCCGGGAGGCAGGGAAAACAGCTCTTCATCTTCTTCGATTATTCTCACTCTTGGGCTTATCATATACCCTTCGTGTGCAGTGTATGAAACAATTTCAATAACAGTTTCTAAATCGTCCTTATCAAAGTATGAAATATTTACAGGCACTACTCCTTCATTGGTCTCGGAGTTATATGAGGTTCTGAAAGCCATCTCTTCTATTCGGGATATTACAAAACCAAAGCGGTCTGCTATGAGGGCTTCATTCATCTCCCTTTCTCCAAGTTCGGTAAGTGTACGTCCTGCATACCCGTGCTTGCTTGTGAACCCTCTCTCGTCCAGGATCCTTAGATGGTAGCGGACAGCCCGCTCTCCTATATCATAGCCCCGGTTATTAAGTTCATCAGCTATTGCCCGGGCACCTATAGGCTTGTCACTTTCGTGAATCACCCTCATAATTTCAATGAGTTTTCGCTCAATTTGCGGATCCATCATGTTTAACACCGTTATACTTTATGATAAAACATTATCTGTAATCATGACAAAATTCTATACTCTTCAAACATTTTCGAGCAAACACTATATCTTTTAGCTTGCCTGAAATAGATTCTGTTCTTTTTTATATTCAATTATAGTAAATCTTTTCGTAGTTAATATATTTTATCTCCTAAATTGCGCTTCGGGAGCATGTTGCCTCTTTCGCTTCGCTCAAGAGGACTGAGTAATGTAAGAAAAATTATTTTTCAATTTTTGTTGAGGAGAACGAATTTCGATATAGAATGAGCCTATCCCAAAACCAATATAATACCAGAATAGGAGTTATAATATTGGCGGTAATAGTAGATTAGATAATGTTTTGGGATAAGCTCAATGTCTTTGGTTCACTCAGATGGACTAATTTAAAAGTTGCTAATTTACGTGTTTTCAGTGGCTGTTCCGTTTGAATTGGATTTTCCTTGTTCGATCTGGTTGTCGAGTTCTGGGTTAGTTATTAGTTTGTGTGGGTTTTGTGTTGAAATTATTGATATTTCATACAATTTTTATAATTCCTGGTTGAGGGGAGTAAAGTTCTCCTGTTTCCAGGAGGTTTTTGAGAATTGTTTCAAATTTCTCTTGAGTTATTCCTTTTTCAAAGGCTTTCTGTTGAAGTTCTTCTTTTTCTATTTTCCCACCTGTAATTTTTAAAATTTTGAGAAGGATTAATTTTGGGTCTTTTGTTGCAGGAAGGAAGCTGGAATTATTTTTTTCTGGAAATTCAAGTTCTTTTATGGGAGTTTTAACTTCAGGGATTAAAGGTTCAGACTCGGTGGAGGGAAAATTCACTGAAAAGTCTTCGCTGCCCTTTCCTGATATTTCAGCTTGCAGACGAGTTCGAAAAAGCACTGAATCTTCAAGATCTTCGGAGAAGTGAAATACTCTCAGTTTTCGGGTTTGCAGGAGAGCACCGCAATTCTGGCATTTCAGTGTTTTTTTTCCAGTTTCTATTATCTGGGCATGCTGTCGGCATTTTGGGCATACAATCACTGCATAGCGAAAATTTTTGCGTTTTTGTCCGGATTCCAGCTCAACTCACCTTCCGTATCTTCTCTTTCTTTTCTGAAAGTCCCTCATAGCTCTCAACAGGTCGACCTTTCGCACATCTTTCCAGTTAACATCTGTAAAATAAAGTTCCGAATAAACTGACTGCCAAACCAGAAAATCCGAAAGATTCTGCCCTCCAGAACGAATCATGATATCAGGTTCGTGGTTGACAAGGAGATGAGATTCGAGCATTTTTTCATCCACCTCTTCAGGCCTGACAGTTCCGGTTTCAACTTTGGAAAGGATAGTCAGTACAGCCCTCATAATTTCATCTCTTCCTCCAAATCCCAATGATACATAAACAAAAAAGTCCTTTCCAGGAACAGTGCTATTTATCTCTCCGTCAGCGCCATAAATTCTATAACCTGCGCCAGCAGGAAGGCTAGAAAAGCTCTTTTCCAGCTGTGCTTTGAGCGTTGATGCGACTTCGGCTTTCAAAGCCGGATCAGTTTTCAGGATGTCAACATAGATGCTCACGATTTGAACCCCGAATTTTCTAAAAATACTAAGTGTAGATATGAGCCTCTCTATTCCTTCAGGGTCAAAAAGGTCAGTTTCTTTGAGTATGATTGCTACATGTCCGGGAAGATTTGAGAATTCCCTGGCTATTTGCCAGGTCAGGTACCTTTCATAAATCGGATATGCAAAAGAACGTAGATCCACTGGAAAATATCCTCCCTGACAAGCTAAAGCAATCCACTATTTCATCTTTTCTATTTTTCATCTTAACTTCACAGTCCTTTCCAGACCTGCTCCGAATTACCTGTTCGGATAACAACATTTTCGGTTTATCAGGTTATTATTTTGTTGTTTACTTTGCAGTGGATACAATCTTGATTACATCACCATTTTTCAGTTCATGCTTTTCCCCAAGCCTGAGCCTTGTTCTTGCATCTACTGCATATAAAAATCGGTCTCCTATATCAGTATGGATCTGGTAAGCAAGGTCATGGCAGGTAGATCCTCTTTTCATAAGGTAGGCATCAGGAAGCATATTCCCACTTTTATCGGACCATTTTCCTTCATCTTCTACAGGATATACAACAATAAGGTCTAGAAGCTCGAAGACAGTCCTGTTTATGCACTCCTGGACACCTGTACTGCCAAGTCTCTCAATAACTTTATAAATAGCTTCGAGCCCCTTTTTCTGGGCTTTTGTAAGGTCCCCGTCAAGCACTTCAAATTTTCTGTCTCCTGGACTGTATTTAATGAGCCCGTTTTTTGCTGCAGACTTAAGTGCCAGCTCGGCTGCTGCACTTACAGGGACTACTATTCTATCAAGGTCTTTAAGCCTGTCCAGGTTTTCTCTTGAAGCGATATCAGCTTTATTTGCGGCGAGAAGTAGAGGTTTGCTAATTTCTCTCATTGTGTCGCAGAGCCGGATCATGTCTTCTTCGCTCCATTTAACGTGGTCAAGTCTTGAAAGCCCTGTTTCTATCAAAGCTGCACTAACATGGGACTCTCTTATTCCTGCTCCAGCAAGCTGTTCTGCAATTACGACTTCGAGTTTGAGCCCTTCAGCCTGAATTTTTCTGGCAAGTTTGGCCCAGTTTCTTTCCAGAATGCCATAAAGCCACATTGTGATTTCCCTATTTAGGAAAGCTACATCTTCAAGAGGGTCATGATCTCCTATATCTACAGGGTTGCCCTCAGCGTCAGTCCCGCCTGAGGCATCTACTACATGAATAATTGCCTGAGCTTGCCTGAGTTCATCCAGAAAAGTATTCCCAAGTCCCCTTCCTTTGCATGCGTCAGGGACAAGTCCGGCAACGTCAATTATATCAATCGGAACAAGCCTCACTCCGTCCACACACTTTCCGCATCTCTTTTCCTTCTCTTTGCAGGGACATTCAACTCGAACATAGGTGACTCCATGATTAGCATTGATAGTTGTAAAAGGATAATTTGCAATTTCAACGTCCGCAAGTGTAGCAGCTTTGAAAAAAGTGGATTTCCCCGCATTGGGTTTTCCTGCAAGTCCTATAGTCATTGACATAAATTATAAAAACGAACTTGTTGCATTTAATCTTTATTGATAGTGATGTCGAAGAAATAGGATTTTTTCTTCAACTTCCGGGCCGAGCTCAGATCTGAGAATTAGGGGTTAGGTCGTCTCTTGAAGAATAAAGTTTATATCCTTGAATGTGCTTATCAGTGTTGCTCGCTTGTGTCCCGATAGGGTAGTGGATATCCTTGAGGCCTGCGGAGCCTTAGACCTGAGTTCAAGTCTCAGTCGGGACGTAAATTCTTTTTATTCTTCTCTTTTTTTATTCTTCTCTTTATCTTAACATACTGCTTTAGGTAGAAATTTAGGCAGGAAGCATTGTTTTGCAGAGAATGCAAATGTGAAGCGAAAGATAATGACAATAGCTTTTGAGGCGTCTTCCTGAAAAGTGTTCTCCAATAAGGGTATCTATCCTAATTATTAGTTATCCTTTATGCTTATCGGGAGTTGAAACTTTAATAATAATTCTTTTAGTTTGGTTCCGTAACGGGCATAGAGCAGACCTGCTCAGCCAGTTAATTTCCTATTTAATGAAAGGTACTGCTGAAGTTTGTAAGATCTATTTTCGATATAATCTGTGTACCTGGCATCCTGAACATGAAATTTATGGGTAAAGTTATCCGAAAATGAGGTAGACGAGTTTAAGTTCAAAGGTTATTTTTTATCCGACCTTCCGCAGATGTCATCAAAAAACAACAATTTTCCTGCTATCGGTTTTGGAGAATTTCTCAAAAATTTCCTGTTATTATCAACTGAAGTTTTGGAAAATCTAGCTGAAAGTTTTCATTGAAGGTAAAAATGTCGAAAATCGTAGAACGTTTTAAAAATATATTCTTCTGACATTATATGCAGTTACCAGACAAAAACGATAACGGGAAAAATTGTGAAAATTGTAGGGACATCTGCGGAAAGTAAGTTTTATCGGTTGGAAGGAGGACAAAAGTTCTTTTTTATAATTGAAGATTCGATTCCTGAAGAAATACTGAACTGCTTTAGCGAGTACAGAGTAAAAATTGATCTGGTTAAACTTATTGGAGGCATGTCCTTTTATTAATTAGGCTAGAAAACACGAATTGGAGAACAAAACAGAAAACGTATACCATAGTAAAGTAATATAGAAATATTAATGTCTTGATTTTTTACACTTTGGTTATAGGTCTTGCTATACCTTTGTAGTGATTGAAAAGGTTTTTTCCCCACTTGAGTGCGCTTTCATCAAAACTTACCAGGTTATGATTGTAGTAAATTCCACTGTTACAGAAGAGAGAGAGTGCCATGAACTTTTCCGTAACTATGCTTGAAGCAATTTTCATATTATTATTATTGCAGACATAGAGTTTGGTATGTTTCAGGTTCAGGAAATGTTCAAGTTCCTTTTTGTAGTCATTGAGCATTCTATCATAAACGTATTCTGTAAACACCAGTGTTATGTCCGTGCCCTTTGCGGCAAGTTCGATGCAAAGTGACGGATAGATGGGTAGGAAAAAGGAGGACGAAATTCTCACCTTTTCCGATTCTGACAGATGTTTTACAACTTCTTTTGGATATTCAAACACGTGGTTTCGGTCAGGGTTTACTTCAATATAGTTTCCAAGATTTCCTATCTCGTCGAGAAACTCAGGAGGGATTGATGTCATATCCTGATTTATCCAGTAGTCGTGGTTTTTATCAAAAACGTTAAATGTTTCAAGAATTGTCTTCATCTTCGGAACTAGAATCTCTCCGATACTGGAAAGTTTGTAGAGCCTGTTGTTCTCAACAATAAGGTCCTGCTTCATCAGTATCTTTATCTGGGTCATTATTGGGCTTGAGCGGACATCAAGTGTATTTTTGATTTCTTCGATGTTCTTAGGTCCGTTCAGAAGCAGTAAAAGTAGATTTTTCCTTTTTTCTGAAAGAAAGAGAACATCCAGTAGTGATGAATCCATCTAATTCCCTCTCTTAGGTCTCATCCTATTATATGTGACATCATATATATCTCTATACTAAAACATTCTGAATTTTTTATCCACGCCATTGTAGTTTTTGATGGGATAAGGATATTCAGGGGTGGGAGAATTTTGGGGTTCTTTTGGGGGTTCATTTTTGAGGGCTTTTGAGATTTATACTTGTGATACAAAGAAAATTACCATTTTTTTATGTGTCATACTATCATAATTTCGTATAACTTAATATCATAATATCATATATTATAATACCATAATATCATATATCATATAATACCATAATATCATAATATCATAATACCATAATATTACTTGTAAATATATTATTTTTATTATCCTTTGATTAGTTCCTAAAAACTTCTATCTGACAGTTTTTATGGCGTACTTCCCTCATTAACTTAATATTAATATATTTTAAAAGTAGTTGGGGATTATATAGCTCTGTATCTTTTCATATCTTATTTACTTGTCTGGAAAGCCTCTTGAAATAATCAAACAGTTCCTGGCCCCATAAAAGAGCACTGGATTCGGAGCTTATAATGAATTGCTGGTCGAATTTTCCCTTTTTATCAAAAAGACCCAGCAACATTGTCCTATCAGTCACGGTAATCTCAGTAAGCTTTATTCCTTCTTTGGAAACATACAGGCTTACATTATCCATACCCATTAATTCATTTATCATATTTGAGTGTTCGTTTGATAGATGGTCCCAGACAGATTGAGTAAAATTCAGGGAAAGTTCAGCATCTTTTCTGCCAAGTTCAACATACAGGGGAAGATAGGCAGGGTTGAAATATGAAGCAAAAGTCGAAGCATGCTTTGCATTGGCCATACTATCAATTATTTCTTGAGAAGGTTCATATATGTGATTAAGGTCCGGCTCTATAAAGGTACAGTCTCCTAATTCGGATACACGTTCCAGCAAGTGGCGTGGGATTGCGTTCAGATCGTGACCTGTCCAGTATGAGTTATTTTTCTCAATTACTTCAAGAGCACTTATTAGGGGCTTTATCTTCTTGATAATGAATTCTCCCAGAACTGTGAGTTTATACATTTTGTCTTCTTGGACAATAAGATCATGATCGATCAGTTTCTTTATCTGAGGTAGGATCGAGGTAGCTGTAACGTCCAGTGTATTCTTGATTTCGTCAATATTTTTTGAGCCGCTATCCAGCAGTATAAGAAGGTTTTTTCTCTTATCGGAGCGGAAAACAAGATCAATAAGTGAAGAATCCATGTTCTCTTACTTCCTGTTATTCAGTAACTTGCAGTTGTAGCCGATCCTTCTTTCCGGCAGGCTGGTTCTCTGGCTGTTCTTCTTCAAATTGAGTATTTCTCTGGCTGTTTTTTCCAAATTGAATATTTCTCCAGCTTTTTAAATTAACTTTTATATATAAATAATATTCGATTTATTAAACTAAGTCCCCCGGAGTACAGACACCTATAAAAGTTATTTTTGTTTCCATTGGCGTATGTTTCCAGCCAGGTGGAGAAAGGTATTCCATACTTGTGCTTATTTTTATTGAGCCTTCTGGAAGTCCAAAATCTTTCATTGAGTTCAGAATAAGTTCTTCGCCAGTTTTATAGGAATATTCTACTGCCATCTGATACTGCTCAAATTTCTTCCTTCCTGCAGGGGTAAATACCAGGAAGTTCTGGTCTGGATTTTCCATTGAGGATGGTCTTACAATTATCTCAATTCTTTTAATTCCTTTTCCTACTAGAGCTCCAACTGCATTTCCTACGCTAGCCTGCTCAGGAACTATAATCTCTGCATCAATAAGTGCCTTGATATCCTCATAATAAGCCTTTACAGGGCCTCCGAGCAGGACTATGGGAATATTTAATTTGTACTGGACAGGAACATCTTCCTCCAGCATTTTCTTTATCCCTTCTTTTCCCCTGCCTTCCATGATATAAGACATCAAATTGTAAACCATATTTTTTGCAACTTGCTGCTTTATCTTTTTGCAAAAAGCATGAACTCCCATTTGAGTAAAACGCGAAAGTTTTTTTGCTCCTATCTGGGCAGCTTCCACATCCCATTCGGTATATTCCCCAAGCACATGCAGGGCATCAGTCGGTGTGAAGCCTATAGCCTGGACTACACGTTGCTGAACTAGTGAATCAAGGACTGCTGGAGAGGGAAACCGCTTCATTTTATTTAAAATTTCGTGAATAGAAAGAGGGTCGTCTTTTATAATTTCAAGTAACTTCTTCTCGCTTTCTGTAGGACTAATAGGGTCTGCTCCGGTGCTGACAAAGAATTTTGTGGGCTGAGTATGCTCACTGAGCATAGTTCTTAAGGGCACGGGATTATTTTCAAGTTTTTCTTTAAAGTGAGGGTACAGTACAGCAGCAACGCAGAGTGGCATAACTCTTCTCGGGCCTATCCTGATGCATTTCTTAAACCACACATGGCTATCTCCTCCATTTGCCGAACTTTCTGTTCTTATTGCTTTTACTCGGGTTTGCCAGCCTCCTACAACTGCTCCTTTCTCACAAAGCTCAGGGACTCCGTTCTTTATTATGGAAACATCCGTACTTGTTCCCCCCACATCGATTACGGCACATGTATCCAGCCCTGAAAGGTAAGAAGCTCCCTTAATACTTGCAGCAGGGCCTGAGAATATGGTTTCAATGGGGCGTAGTTTTGCACCTTTTATATCTATAACCGAGCCGTCACATTTCAGCATAAAGATTTTCGCATCAAGGTTTCTTTTCTTTATTTCGGCAGTGATGGAATGAATAAACTGGTATGTTATAGGAATTAGCTGGGCATTTAAGACAGCGGTAGCTGCCCGTTCGTAAGCTCCAAGCTCCTGAGATAATTCATGTCCGCAAACCACAGGATGACCTGTCAATTTAAGAATTGTTTCCTTTACTTTAAGCTCATGTTCCGGGTTTCTTGTGCTGAAGTACGAAGACACCGCAAACGCGGAGACTTTCTTTTTCAGGCTTACTGCAAACTGTTCCACGGCAGTAAGGTCCAGAGGCTGCAGCTCATCTCCATTGCTGTCATGTCCTCCTTTTACAGTAGTACAGTAATCTGCTGGAAGTTCTCTTGGGACATTATAGTTCCCTACCAGAATCAGACCAACAGGATACCCTGTTTTTTCGAGAATGGTATTTGTTGACAGGGTTGTGGAAACCGATACCAGTTTTACTTTGCTAAGATACTCCGGATTTAGTTTATCAATTGCATTTCGAATTCCGACCATAAGGTCCGGATAGGTAGTAATTGCCTTGCTGGTATCAAGGATCCGGCTGTCCGAATCTCTTAAAATTACAGCATCGGTGCAGGTTCCGCCTGCGTCAATACCCAGACTATATTGCATATCAAAACAGCCCCATTTTTACTTTATGTTACACATTTCAGATCCTTTTTTTTAGCTGTGTACATCCTTTTTATCCGGAATTGTAAAGGTATTCTCAAGATATATATTTCTGTTTATATTATCCGGCTGCTGATATTCCGGTTTACTTTGTCCTCTCAGGCTGTAATCGTAGTTTTTGGGATTCCTACTCCTACGAAAACAAGTTTTGTTTCCAGGGGCACATCAGTCCAGCCGCTTGGCGCTAGATGCTTCCGGCTTACGTCTATATTTATATTCTCCTTTTGAAGTCCTGCACTCACCATGTAGTCCATAACAAGCTGTCTTCCAAGCTTTTCTGCGAACTCAACAGCTTCATGATAGCTTTCAAATTTCTTTCTTTCAGATGGGGAAAAGACAATGAACTCATTTTTAGTTTCATACGGCAAGATATTTTCTGCAGTACACTTCTCGTGAGCCTCATTATCTATATTCTCAGCCTTACCTTCAAGAGATTTAATGACTTTTGTTTTTATAAGAATCTCTACCCTTTTAATTCCTTTTCCGACAAGGGCTCCCACAGCATTACCAACCTCAGCGTGCTCTGGAACTATGAAATCAGCATTTATAAGAGTTCTCAGATCCTCAACGTATGCCTTTACAGGTCCTCCTAAAAGCACTACAGGAATTTCAACTCTGAAACGGGTAAAGTTCCTTCCAAGAAGAACCCTATCAATCTCGTTTTTTGGCATTCCTTCTATAAGATAGGCAATAAGGTCTTCGGCAATATTTCGGGCAACCCTGCGTTTTGCTTCCGCACTGAAAGTTTCCGGGCTCTGCTTCAGTATTCTCCCAAGCATGGAAGCCCCAATTGTTGCAGCCTCAATATCCCATTCGGTATATTCTCCAAGCACATGAAGGGCATCAGTAGGGGTAAAGCCTATTGCTTGGATTAACCTTTTCTGGACTAATGAGTCCAGAATCGATGGAGAAGGGCGTTTTTTCAGGGCTATGAGCAGATCCCCGAAGGAAACAGGCTTTTTTCCTATATGCCTGTAGATTTCCCGCTCTCCGGCCTTCAGTTCAATAGGTTTGAAATCGGTCCTTACATAAAATTTTGTTACCTGGATGCTTTCACAGAGATACCCTTTTGCAACCTTGTTCAATTTCAGTTTTTCCTTGAAACCGGGGTAAATGACCGAAGCCCGACAGAGTGGAATTACCCGACGAGGACCGATATAAATTCGATCACCTTTTACCCAGATATGACTGTCTCCCCCTGTTGCAGAGGTCTCCATACGAATAGCTTTTACTCGGGTTTGCCAGCCTCCGACAACGGCACCTATATTGCTAAGTTGGGGAAGCCCATTCACCATCATGGCTACATCCGTGCTCGTACCGCCAACGTCGATCATAGCACAGGTGTTGAACCTGCTCAGATGAGATGCCCCAACAAGGCTTGCGGCAGGCCCTGAGAATATTGTCTCAATGGGTTTTTCCAGGGCTTCTTCTATCCCTACCACTGACCCATCACATTTCAACATCAACAGGTTTGCGTTTATACCTCTGATTTCAAATTCCTTGACTATCGCCTGAATAAACTTGTGAGTAACAGGAATTAACTGGGCGTTAAGAAATGCAGTTATAGCCCTTTCATAGGCTCCAAGATCCTGAGAAAGTTCGTGTCCGCAAACAACAGGGTGCCCTGTAAGTTCCTTTACTACTTTTTTGACAGCAAGCTCATGTTCCGGGTTGCGGTTACTGAAGTATGAAGAAACCGCAAAAGCAGAAACCTTATCTTTTACCTTTAGGGCAAATTCTTTTACGGAAGCGATGTCAAGAGCCTGTAACTCTTCCCCGTCATTGTTATGCCCGCCAGAGACTGTCACCCAGTAAGCCGTAGGAAGTTTCTCAGGAATCACATAATCCCCTATCATAATTAACCCTACTGGAAACCCGGTGCTTTCCAGGATAGTATTCGTAGACAGGGTCGTAGATACGGATACCAGTTTAATGTCTTTAAGGTACTCCGGAGTAAGTGCATCAATAGCATTTTTCATTCCAGGGAGTGGATCGGGATAAGTAGTAAGCGCTTTACTGAATTCGATGACAGATCCGTCCGAGTCCCTAACGATAACGGCATCAGTATAAGTGCCTCCTGCATCGATTCCAAGACTATAGTGCATTTTCAACCTCTTTTGCGAACTAGATAACTTTCAGTATTTCCAGATTTATTTAATTTCAGGTAATTAATTTCTTAGCAATCGTTAAAATTCATACTTTTCTTAAGTCTGGTATCGATTTAAACCTATATACGGAAAGTCCACATCCGGTTTTTTCACACCATTATTACCATATTATTTTATTTTTTCTACGTTTTTATGACTCTGTTCCAAAATCTAGTGATTTTTGCATTTTTTGATTGAAAATCTGATTTCGCAAGAAGACTCCAGTTTTCGTCAAGATCAATATTCGATATCTAAAGACTTCAATCCCTCAGTTATATCACAAGAATTGTGACCAATTACAAAATCTAGTGATTTTGAATTTTACATTCATCACTAGATTTTGGTACTGAGTCGTTTTTATTTTATTAAAATAAATTTGCCTTTTCTCCTGTCTTCCCATTAGCGAATCTATCTTTGTTTTTGAAATTCTTATTCACTCCCTCGACTGGCTCGATTTTTATCAGTACGTATATATCTTCCGTAAAAGCTGCTTTCAGCCTCTCTTCTACCAGGTTTGCTATCTCTGCAGCTTCCAGAACATTCAGGGAATTATTCACATTGACACTAGCATTAATTGCTATATTCTTTCCTATCCTGCGGGTTTTAAGTTCCCCGGAACCCGTAACGTTTTCGGTTTTGTCTATAATCTCCCTAATTCTAAGGTTATTTTCCTCATCAAGGGAGGCTTCTATCAGCTCGTTTGCAGTCTTGTAGAGAAGTTTGCCTGAAGTTCCAAGAAGATAGAGACTTAAAAAAAGTGCAACGAAAGAATCAGCTATTTTAAAGCTTTTTTCAGGCAGGAACGTGCAGCCTATGCCTGCAATAACAAAGCCAAATATCAGTACATCTTTTATTGGAATAACTGGTAATTCTTTTATCCGGACGGCTAATAATTCTTTTATTGGGATAGCTAATAAGTGTTTCACTGGGATAATTGATAAGTTTTTTATATGGATGGCTAATAGGTTTTTTATCTGGATTATTGATAAGTATTTCATTAGGACGATTGATAAGTATTTTATATGGACGACTAATAGGTTTTTTATCTGGATTATTGATAAGTCTTTTATGGGGACATGATCTTTCGAGGAAATCTCTTTAACTTGTACTTCAGGATTTTCTATCAAAATAGCCATAATATTTCTTAATACAAAGGCTGCAATTGCGGCATAGAGTGCAGTGATTTCAGGAGTTTCGGGCTCTTTACTCTGCAAAAACATGAGCAGTTTTCCGGAACTCAGAGAAATTGTATGAAAACTTGCAAAAAGTAGAATTAAAGCCCCTGCTCCCACGCAGAGGGTTGTGATTTTTCCATGTCCGTAGTTGTGACTTTCATCCTCAGGTTTGCTTCCAATAAAAAAGTCCAAAAATTTCGTACACTCATTGATAAATTCGGAGAAAGAATGAACTGCATCGGCAAGAAGTAAAGTACTATTTCCCAAAGTCCCGGCTAGCAGCTTGAAAAGTGTCAATGTCAAACTCAAAGCAAGCCCCACATAAGATCTATTGCGGGTTTTATTGCGGGTTTCGTCAAGCTTTTTATCCGCTTGCATTCGAAGTTCACCGTTAACTAGTTCTTCCAATCTTCCTTCTAGCGTGTCTTTTTATTTCGATCATTCCTTTTTCACAAAGGCTGTGCTGCAACCATTGAGCCGGTTATAGGGTTAGGGGAAGTATCTCAAATTCAAGCAGTGCTAGATTTTCGATCATCCTTTGTGTAGGTTGATCACGCCGATCCGTTAATAGATTGATTACGCTGCATCCTGGTGTTTTCGCTCAAGCCTTTTTTGAGAAGGCTTGGTAAAAACAAAAACGATATTATTTCTAAAAATTAAACAGGCACTCGAGTGCCTATATTTTACAACGCGGTCACAATACAGAGGTTAGCCACTCATGCAATAATATTGGGAGGATTGGCAAGCACAGACTTGAGATCTGTGCTTGCCTTAGAATTTATTTTACGCTGTTTTTACTGTTTTCTTGCAGTTTTATGGATTTAATTATATTGGGAGGATTGGCAAACACAGGCTTAAGACCTATGCCTGCCTTAAACTTTATTTTACACTGTTTTTTAATGTTTTGCTGTTTTTTAATATTTTACGCTGTTTTTTAATATTTATTCCTGCGGTTTTATGGATTTAACACAGTTCTCGAGGTTGGTGCAGGTCTTTTCTTCAGGTGTTCAAGGTTTTACTCAATAAATGCTGATTGTTTTACTATTTTAGAGTGGGATTACAGTTTTTCCGTGGATTTCATTCATTACCATGCCAAGAGCCGTATAAAGAGCTCCAAGGCCCATGACAAGTCCTACATAGCCAGCTATTACAAGCAACCCTGTACTGCCGGTTGCGTTTACAACAGCAAGCAATATAAATAACAAAAATAATGTAACAAAGACAAACTGGAGGGCACGGATTCCTATTTTCATAGTAACGATCAGCATAACAAAGGTATAAACACCCCAGATGAAGAGATACGCGGCCATAGCAGTTCCAGACGACGCTTCAGCCCATCCGATTGCAGGCATAATAAGTAATCCTGCCAGTGAGAACCAGAATAGGCCAAAAGCGGAAAATGCAGTCCCTGCGAAAACATCTCCTTTTTTCCAGCACATAATTCCTGCAAACACCTGGGCGAACCCACCTAGAAATATTGCCATCGAGACAATCATTGATTCTACAGGGTATACCCCGATGTAGCTCAGACTTAACAGGACTGCTGCAAGGCCCAGTCCGGTAAAACCAAGGGGGGCAGCATTTGCAGTCTTGTCAACTATTACGGTAGCAGTTCCTACGTTTTCGCTCATGGTTTCACCTGAAGCCAATTTTCTAAAAAAAATCAAAAAAAAGAAGTTTAGGGCTTAGAGCCCGTAGTTTTCGAGTTTGAAAACTGCAACTTCTTGTTTGAACTTTGTCAGGTTGTCGCTCATGAACTTGTCAGCATCGTCGGTGAGAGCTTCAAGGTCAGCCTTAACCTTTGCAAGAGCATTGGTTTCGAATCTTGTAAGTCTGAGCTTGCCGGAGTTGGTACCTTCTTCGATGATGTTGCAACATTCGATTGCTGCGTTCTTTGAACGGAGATAGTTGTTCTCCCCGTCCTTTGCGATTGCCTGCCCTACCTTGTAGGCATTGTCGTAGGCAAGCACATAGCCCTGCGGGTCTCTGTATTTGTCCGAGAGCACGAGAATGTCTCTGAGATCCTTTGCTTTTCCGGTTTTAAGTGCAACGTTCATCATGGAACAGTCGTATGCAAGGGTCTCGGACCAGCACTGAACAGTGGTACCGCCGAATTCACCATGGTATTCAACTGATTCGTTGGACCAGAGGTCACAGCACTGCATGACAATGTTACCCATCAGATCAGAGTGGGCACAGGTTGAGGTCTTGCCTTCCTGAGCAATTGGCACACCTGCAATGGACTTTATGATGCTGTTCTCATAACCACAGTCCTTTCCAGGGCCTACTGCACCGGCTTCATATGCACAGAGGGATCTTGCTGCAGAGATTGCCCTTGCAACAATTGCAGTTGTGTGGGCAAGGTTCTTGTCAAGCAGACCACCTGCAATGAACATTGCAGTGTTTGCCTGGGCACAGTCTGTGTCACCAGAAGCTACAGTTCCGGTCTTCTTTGCAACATCTGCAATGTCGGACCAGACCATTTCCATGTCCATGCTACCGAGCACACCGATACCGAAGAGAATACCTGCAGTGTCGTTTCTCAGAATAGAATAGTCGAAGACTTCCTTACCGCCCATTGATTCAACTGCAAGCAGGTCTGCACCATTGTTGGCAACTTCTTCAAAGGCTTCCATAAAGGTGCTGTACTTGTCTCCTCTGAGCTGGAGGTAGTCACGGTCTTCACGGATATCACCAATTGTGTGGCGAAGTGCACACTTTATGCCATATTCGTCATGGTATTCTTCCATGATGGTCTTCTGGGCATGTGCAACAGCTCCTCCCCAGGTGGGGTTGTTGGACATCTGCTGAACGTGTTCAGTTTCAAGAACAACAGAAGGAGCTCCGATCTGGACCATCCTTGCCATAATGTCGGTGGTGATCCTTTCATACTCTTTTATGAGTTTTTCTTTGGATGCACCGGCTCCAGGCCTTGGGGCGTAGTTTACTTCGGGAGTCGTGTAACCGGCACCAATTTCAAGGCCAAGCCCTGCTTTTACAGGGAACTTTGAATTTCCGAAAATTAGTTCATCTGCGTTAGCGTAAGCCATTGAAGTGTATTTTTTTACCATTTTTGCTCCCTCCTCAGTGTTTGTGGAATTCCTCTCTTAATGCTGTGATATCTTTAGTACCTGCAACGATTGCGTCAGCAATCTTGGGGGCATCTGCAGCTTCTTCACCATAGACTCCAAGTTCATACTGAGACACGAAGTCCTGGTTCACAGCACCGCCACCACATGCGAATGGGATCTTTATTCCCTTCTCAAGGAGCTTGTCGTTAACTTCCTTGAATGCATACATGGTGGTTGTCATAAGAGCAGTACCTGTGAGCATCATTGGCTTCTCTTTTTCAACTGCAGCGATTACTTCGTCTACAGGAACATCTCTTCCAAGGTCAATTACCTCGTAGCCGTTTGCTCTCAGAAGGGCAGCAACAATGTTCTTTCCGATGTCATGGACGTCGCCCTCTGCAACATGGCAGACAACCTTGCCCCTTGGCTCGGGTACTTCGGTGGTCTGGCTCTTACAGAAGTCGATTCCTGCAAGCATGGCATCAGCGGACATCATAACGTTCGGGAGGAAAATGATACCTTCATCGTAGAGTTGGGTTACAACTCCCATTCCTACCATCAGGGCATCATCGATAAGGGCGATTGGCTTTTTGCCTGCATCGATTGCAGCCTGGAGTGCGTCAACTACGTCATCCTCTTCTCCCTCATAGATTGCTTTTGCAACAGGATAGATGAGTTCGTCTTTTGGATAAAGCTCTTCTGCGGCTTCATCAGGGGTCATTTCCTTTTCGAGGGCGACGTTGTAGCGTACTAATATGCCATCGATGTCTTCCAGTTTCAAATCCAACATATTTTAACCTCCATTTATCAAAAAGGTCTCGGATTGCTCAGATCGTTGACCCTGCAAGTTACATCTCCCTGAAGTTCTCAAGCTTTTTTGCCGGATACTTCTTATATACAATGTCAAAAAATTCGAAAACCTCCAGATCGAATTCTTTCCATTTGGGGGAACTAGATAACTTTAAGTGGTGTACTGGTTATTCAGAATCTGGATTTCAGTCCTTTCTCTCGTTTTTCAAGCTTTCTGAAAAGGGCTTTTGAGTTATTTTTCCCGTTTTTAAGTCTTCTCAGAAAGCTCTTTAGTTGCCAGGTCCAGATATTTTTTATTTTCCATTTCCTGGCTCTAATGATCTTTTTTCCAGTTAATTCTGATAAGTGTACTCCCTTTAGTATTCCGGGATGCACTTGCAGATCACAGTTAGATTTTATTGCATATACCTTCACCGATGCTAATTTTTGAATCGTTATAATTTTATAATTCTCTTCTCAATTTTCTCTGCAAATGATTTTATTAAAAAGGAGTATTTTTTTGCCCTCTTTGATCTAAACAATGAGATCAAAATTTATGTGACAATTATTTTTCATTCAAAGGAAATTTCGTTGCAGGGGGTGAAGATAAGGAGGTTTTTATTTTGAGCGAGGAGGTTATCAAGTAGATTTGTTTTCTTACTGGAAATTTGAGAAGGCAAAATTGGATGATCAAGGTATGTTTTTGAAAGCACACAAGTGAAATGAATCTCCTGTTCAGTTCTCCTCAGAAATCCCATAACTTCTTGCTTTTGGTGGGAACTGCTTGAGAACTTTCACAACTCCGATCTTTTAACTCTCTGGTGTTTATTTAGATTCGTTATTTTGCCGTTTTTCAACTCTTTTTTAAACAGAGACAAGCTATTTTCCTGGGAGGTTATTCCGTCTCTGTATTGAATTTTTCATTAAGTATGCCTCTTTATAACTGTTTGAAATTCTGCTGCTGATCCGTAGTCAGTTTTCTCCAAATAGCTGAAAGAGTACTTTACCTCTCTATTTGAGGGTCATCTTCTTGACAGGGGGCGATGACTATTTTATCCTATATATAATTTTTGCGTGCCAGGTCACGGTTGTCCTGTACAGGAAACATTCTTCCTTTATCATTTATCTATGTTCATGCCGCAACTGTCCTCAATAGGAAACTTTCAAACCGGAACTGTTCTTCCTACTTTGGTGTCCTTATCTTTGCCAGGCTGAAAAACCCATCATTCTTACTCTCGAGTTTAAAAAGATTCAATAAAGAAGTCCTAAGTTATCAAACTCTTTCTTTATAATCTGCAGTCCCTTCTCGCAATCTTCGGGAGACTTGCCGCCTGTGATCACCAGTTTGCCAGAGCTGAATATTAGCACTACTATCTTGGGGTCCCCGAGCCTGTAAACAAGCCCGGGAAATACCTCTGGTTCGTACTCTACGTTTTCCATACCAAAGGCTATAACAATGGTATTCAGGTTCAGGTTAGTTTCCAAATCAGCGGTGGCTACAATATTCTGAATATGAACCTCAGGTTCTGGATTTATTTTCTCACAGCCAATGGATCTGAGCGTGTTAGCCAGATTGATTATGGCCATATTAGCATTTTTGACAGTCTTAGCTCCGGTACATACTACTTTTCCGGAGGTGAAAATTAGAAAAGCAGCCTTTGGACTCTCAATTCTGTAGACCAGGCCAGGGAATTTCGCTTTATTATATTCTGCTTTCTCCAGCCCTGCCTCAATCTTCTGCAGGTCGAACTCTTCCGCCAGGGTGGTGGATGCCACCACATTCTCTATAGTTATTGTATGCTCCATGAGACATATATCTTAAATGTTCTATAGAAGCTATTATCGGTTTAAGTCACAAAGTTGTTAAACATTAGCGGTTTGTATGGAGCAAAAAGTTAGCGCAAGTATTGTAAAAATAGCAAAATTGGTAGTCTATCAGTAAATGATTGATTTTTCATAATCAAGTTCCAATGCAAGAGTTATTTTATTTTCACGTGTTAAAAGAGGTCTGCTACAAACCAAACTGCAAAGCTAAAGGCTTTAAAACATCATGAAGGGCATTCCAAAAAATAACAACAAAATAATAAAGGATGGCCAAAGCTTTCCAACTTAATAAATGATTGTGGCCTGGCTATAGCCTGGTCTTTTTCTTTCCACTTTTTTGAAGGAAAGCTGCCTTTCTTTAGATGTCTGCTTATTACCATCCGCAACTTTAATAAGTTCATCTGTGGGCACGGACATTACTGCAGAAAGCATCTTTATTCTTAATTGAGATTTTCTTTCTTTTTAAGAGCTTGATCGTGCATTAGTAGATGGTTGATATTTTGTGTTTAGTTTTTGCTCAGTTACATCTGTTTTCTAAGTTTACTTGTGTACAGGAAATTAAGTGTCATAAAACATAAAATGAGAGCGAAAAGCGAATGTGTAACTACCTGGAAAATATGAACTGATTATTAAGGTTCCACCAAGAACTTCCATTTTTGGAATTTTATATGCAGAAGTTACACTTTCCTTTTCAATATTTTCCTGATGCCTGAAAGAAAGCTTAATGTGCCCTATGAATTCGGAGTTCAGCTTTTCTGCCTGATTTCTTATGCTTTCCAGATTTGAATTGAAATTATGGTCTGACACAAATTTAAAGTTCAGTTTTTCTGCCTGATTTCTTATGCTTTCCAGGATCTACTCGGAAACAAAAATTGCTTTTTCGATGGGCCTCCTGTAGCGCAATTTCAAATTAGGATGAACAAACCGAAACTCCAGACATTTGAATTGAGTTTTTCTTGCCTAGAGTCACTTTTCTCCTGTTGTTTTCTTCAAGCAACTCGAGCAATTTGTCAAAATTTTCTCCTCCGTGACGAGCCGAAAAATGAATCATTCTTGCTTTAGGGTTTAATTTGCGCAGGAACAGGCAGATTTCCAGGAGCTCTTCACGATTGTTTATCAGTTCAACTTTATTAATGCCCAGGATCTCAGCCTCACCTACCTGATTTTTCATGAAATTTTGCGGCTTGCCTGTCTCTTGACTCAGTTGGCCAGCATCCACAAGATTCACTATTGGGGCAAAAGTTATTCCCGGGATTCCCATATTCTCAATATTTTTTTTTATTTGCCCAGGGAAAGCTATTCCTGTGGGTTCTATTATAATAGTGTCCGGACTATAAGATGAAATGAGACTTCTCAAGGTGTGTTCCATACTGATTTTCAGGGTAAAGTAGACACAGTCACTTGTAATTTCCCTGGTTTCAACCTCTCCTTTTGAGATAGTATCATTGATCCCTATTTCTTCGATCTCGTTAACCATAACTGCTACTTTCTGCCCCTGTTTTCCCAGGTGTTCGACGAGCTTTCTTATCAGTGTGGTTTTCCCGCTTTCCGGGAAACCTCCGATTAGTATACATTTCATGCCTTTACACCTTCCATAAGTTAAGCAGAGTCCGAATCAATCTCTGGATAATGGCAATGCCTCTACAGAATGTCGAAAAAATGACGAGACATTGCCATGAAACTGTAACTGGGGTTTAGGAGTTTTTTCAGGATTTATCTCCAGAGATTATTACTTATTTTGGCTCTCTGATTATCAATTAGATATTCTCTCAATTGTATATAGCTTAACCGTCATTGTTTTTTTATTGACATGTAATATTTTCCCCTTTTAAAAACAAGCTTTTCCTTAAATTTCATGCTTACCTGAATTTCCAACATGTTATATTTCCAATACTACAAGAGGGATAATAAAATTATGTAGATTCGAAAAAAATAAGTCATTAAATATTTAAGGGCATTAAAAATTTGAAGGCTTGATTTGCATATTTAAAGGAGTCCTGAGTATCCAGAGCTTTGAAGAGATTGACCCTGCTTACAGGTCAATAGCACTTGTAATATTCGGCATAAATATAAGAGGTTTTCAAATTAGAATTTTGATAAAAACTTACCTTCTATTTCACTATTCGTGGACGTATCTGTTTTCTTAGATTGGATTGCTAGTAAAATAGCATAGAACTGGTTAGAGATAAGAACACACATAGGAGATCTTCACAAAAAACGGTTGTTAAATTAGATCTGGATTTTTTAGAGTAATTTGATAGCCTCTCTAAAAGAGCTTTCTTTTTCAATATACTTTAAATATTATCTCTACAATATATATTATGCATTATCAGAAAGTAAATATAATCTTCACAACATTAATTTATTTCTGGCTGAAAATTATTTCGGCTCTTCGCCATTCTCTATGGATAAGATAATTTTCAATTCAAGACCGCCTTGGTTTTTATGAGGACATTATGAGGATATCCACACAAAACAACGAAGAGTCATTATTCTCCGTTTTTAAGGCAAGAACGTTTTATCATTGACACACGAATATATGTCTGAACAGGGTCCAAATAAGCAATGATAAAATCTTAATTGCTTCTAATACTGATTAACGCGATACGTATCGTTGATATGAAACGCTTTTACTCCATCATCTCTTGACTAAAGGCTGAAACTGTGCTGCTTCATGATCGTGGTAGATTTTAGGAGTAAATTCTGGCGAATTTGTTCCGATTTAGATTATGTATGAGTAATTGGAAGCTGATAAACATGAGTTCCCTTATAGACCTGATTTTTTTCTCTGAAAAAAGAAAAAATCTTCTTGTTCAGTTAGCTAACGGGCCGATGGATATTAACGAGATAAAAGAAGTTCTCAACGTAAACTCCTGTGCTCTAATGCCTCAAATCAAAAAACTGAAAGATATGGATATGATAGTGCAGAAAGGAAGTATCTACCAACTTTCGGATATAGGAGCAGTAATCGTTGAAAAAATGCTTCCTCTTAAATCCGTTCTTGACGTTTTTGACGGAAATAAGGACTACTGGTCAAAACATGATAGGTCTCCTATTCCAAAACATTTAATTAAGAAAATTGATATGTTGGAAAAATGTAACCTGGACGAGCCTGATCTTGACCACATTTTCGAGTTTCCAGGGTATTTGCGTGACAGACTGAATGATTCAAAAACTATAAAATCCTTTTACTCTTATTTCTGTCCTGATTGCCCGTCGATTCATGCTACCTGCGCGGAAAACGGGGCCGAAGTACACCTTATGCTTGATGAAAAAGTGTATAACAGATTTAAAAATGATTTTGAAGAAGAATATAATGTGTTGCTTGAAAATAAAGTGTCACTTTATATATATTCCGGCAAAATAAGGCCCTCTTCTTTCATGGTTACAGATAACTTCCTGATGCTGAAACTCTTCGGAAAAGAAGGAGAATTCGATCATAGGAAGATCACGAGTTTTACTCCAGGTGCCCTGGAGTGGGGCAATGAGCTGGCTCAGTATTATATAGACCGTTCTACGAAGATCAATTAAAACAATGAATGTTGACTATAAAGATCAGTTAAAACTGAAGATCAATTAAAACAATGAATGTTGATCATAAAGATCAATTAAAACTGAAGATCAATAGATCAAAAAAATATGAGGAAAAATTCATTTTACTTACTAATTTCTTCCTCCTGATCACCATGCTTATGCTTTTCATGGTGATTATGTTCGTGGTTATGTTCATGTTCGTGGTTATGTTCATGTTCGTGATTATGTTCATGCTCGATTTTGCTTATTTTTATTTGCTTTCTCTCAAAGACCTCATGTACCGAACTATTCACAGCGGCTTTAACAGCTTCTTTGTCAGCATTTGAGACCGCTGAAAGTATCTTGAGAGTAGGAGCTGCTCCTTCCTTTGATTTGATTACATCTTCCTGGGGCTCTTCATAATATACTGTAACGCTTTGTTTTACGGTTTCTGACCCATTGTCCAGGAAAAGCTTAATATGCCCTATAAATTCGGGATTTAATTGCAGCACCTTCGCTTTTACTGTGTTCATCAGTTCGGTTGTTAATTTCCTTGCAGCCTCAGTACTCAGGTTTCCGTTTTCAACCGCGAACTCTGCAGAATAACTGCCTACTTTTGAGGCTTCTATCGAACTCTCGGTTTCCTGAGGCGTAGAAAGTTCGGCTTTAGAAGGTCCGGTTTCTGTTATCTCAGCTTTCGTTGTTTCAGCTTTTATGGATTTTTCGGGTAACTTTTCAAGATCCGGAAGCACTAACTGCATGAAGTTCTTAAAGCTCTCGCCTGTATCTTTTCCTGAAAGCAGGACCACCCTGGCTTTCGGATTCAATTGCTGGACCGAGGCTTCAAGTATTGGAAGCCGGATAGGTTCTATCAGGTCTATCTTATTTATCCCTAGAATTTCCGCATCAATAATCTGTCTCATGGCAAATTCTTTTACTTCTTTCATCAAATGCTTGAAACGGCTGCCGTCAATCAGGGTCACAAGAGGAGCGATTTTTACCTGCTCGCCAAGATTCATGAGTTCTACTTCTTTCTTTATTATATTCGGGAAAGCTATTCCTGTAGGTTCGATCATGAGAATGTCAGGTTTGAATTCATTTATAAGATAAGTAACTGTTACCCTTAACCCTACTTTCAGAGAACAGCAGATGCACCCACTTGTGATCTCTTTTGTATCGAACCCGAACCTTTTTATCACATCTCCGTCAATGCCGACTTCCCCGATCTCATTCACTATAATAGCAACTTTTTTTCCTTTTTCTGCAAGGTATTTACCCATATTGATAATGGTGGTTGTCTTCCCGCTTCCCAGGAAACCTCCAACAACAATAACTTCCATTTTTTTTCCTCCGTTTTCTACCGTTTTCTACTGTTTTCTATTTCTGTCACTTTCTTTTATAAAATTAGTATAAAACTTTACCTTTAGCTCAGGGATATAACTGTCAATTTCTCTATTCTTAAATATATTTCTTTATCTATAATCCGTTCTCTAGAAACAGTTTGAAGATAAAGGAAAGCGATTTTTATCTCATGTTAAAAAGTTACATATTTCATTAAGAGGTCACATATTCAGGTTGAAGTTACATGTTTCATAAGAGGTCACATATTTAGGTTGAACTCTACAAGCAATCAAAAACATTATTAGAACCTTCGGCTGAAAGCATGTGGCTACAGGTATTCGATATGCTGCACTAGCATGAAAAATCGTAAAACAGCAAGTATTTGAGCATATCATAATTTTATTCATATATTATAATTTATTCATTATAACTTTGCTCATATATTATAACTTTGCTCATATATTATAACTTTGCTCATCTATTACAACTTTACTCAATACACTTAAGAAGATATGGTGGTTTCCGGGTAAACGGTCTGGAGGAAACCTGAGCACAGAAACCACCTTGCTGTTTTTGGAGGTTAAAGAAAATTAAATTATATTGGGTTTTACATAACTGGAAAGCTTATCAGTCGTTGAGTTACAATTTCTTATGATATTACTTACTAAATTCTGACCGAAACTTTGGGTCAAGATGCAGTTTTTCGTAATCTGACCATCGAGATGTGTTAACCCTAGTCAGATGTTTTTTATTTTACTTTATGCGACCTCTGATAATCACATAATCTCTGGTACTCATGTATTTCATCTACTCGATGCTCATGTATTTCATCTACTCGATGTTCATGGTGATCATGCTCGTGGTAGCAATTGTGTTCTTCATCATGACCATAGTGATGTCCATGTTCGTGATCATGAGTATGGCTGTGGTCGACCTTATGTACTTCTATCCCCATACTTTCAAAAACTTCCTGTACCGAACTGTTGACTGCACTTTTAATGGCTTCCTTCTCGATATTTGAGACCGCTGAAAGAACTTTAAATCTTGGTGCAGTTCCTTCTTTTGATTTGAAAATATCTTCCTGAGGCTCTTCATAATAAATAGTAATGCTCTGTTTCACAGTTTCAGACCCGTTATCCAGGAAAAGTTTTATATGTCCTAAAAATTCGGGGTTTAGTTCGAGAGCCTTTTCTTTTATTTTGCTCATTACTTGAGTTGTAATTTCCCTGGCAGTCTCCTTGCTTACGGCTTCTTTACTTTCGATCGAAAATTCTGCGGCATAGCTGCCGACTCCGGATGCGGCAATTGAAGACTCGTATTCCTGTGCCTTAATATCGGTTTTTTCTTCTGCTGTATTAATTTTTTCCGTAACTTCCATGTTACCAGGAAGAACCATCTGCATAAAGTTTTCAAATTTTTTTCCGGTATCTTTCCCTGAAAGCAGGACCACTCTTGCATCAGGGTTCAGTTGCTGGATTGAAACTTCAAGAATAGGAGTTTGAAGCGTGTCAATAAGATCCACCTTATTTATACCCAGGATTTCAGCATCTACGATTTGCCGAATGGCAAAGTTCTTTGCCTCCTTCATCAGGTGTTTGAAACGGCTCCCATCTATCAGAGTTACCAGAGGGGCAACTTTAACTTCCTCACTCAAGTTCATTAATTTGAATTCGTTTTTTATGGAACTCGGAAAAGCAATTCCTGTGGGTTCTATCATCAGAATGTCAGGCTCATATTCCTTCATAATGGCATTGACTGCTGTCTTCAATCCCATTTTTAGAGTGCAACATATGCAACCGTTTGTGATTTCCTTTGTATCGAATCCGAATTTCTTTACTATATCTCCATCGATACCTATTTTTCCGATTTCGTTAACAATTATTGCGACCTTTTTTCCTTTTTCTGCCAGGTATTTGCCCATATTGATGACAGTTGTGGTCTTCCCGCTTCCCAAAAAGCCACCAACAATAACTACTTCCATTTTTTGTCCTCTTCTCTTCCATTTTTACTTATGGTTTTTTCTATCTTTAGATAGGAACCTTAAATCTCCACGATTTTTCTAATCACGAAATTTAGACTTTAACTTCTTTACTCTCATAGTATATCTTTTTACCCCTAATTTGGTATATGTGAAAACTTTTTTGATGGCCTATTTATCCTATTTATCATTTCCATTACTAAATTTTGGTATATGTCCAAATTATTGTCATCCATATCTTTTTTATATTCCCAAATTTACTGAGTTTTACGGATTCTAAGATATCACAGGAATCTATTTGTCGATTTTTGTTTTTTGACTGTTATATTCATTTTCTTTCGTTTTATTAATGTTTGCTCAGTTTGTTTATTATCCTGTTTATTAAGGCAAAATTTGGTATCTATCAAATATTATTTGGTGTATCTCCAAATTTTGCCTTAATACTGGAAACTAAAGCACTTAATACTGGAAACTAAAGCACTTAATACTGGAAACTAAAGCACTTAATACTGGAAACTAAAGCACTTAATTACCTCTAAAATCCATAAATCTGGATCAAACACTCTCAACTGTTAGAAAAGTGTTGAAAAGGAGAACTCCAAACTGGTGGTATGTCAATACTCGAGCATGAGCTCAGAAAGCCAAAATAGAGAATTAAAAATAAGAAAAATTAAAACAAAACTAAAATATATAAAATACGCTGCAAACACAAACGCTGAAAACACAATAGTTGCAATATTATCCGAAAACTCACTCAGGGTCTCAGACCTGACTGGATATTTATCTTGAATAATGGACATCCCATTTGGATATCCCCAGTTCTGAATTGCACTCTTGAACATGAGGCAGAAAGTCCGCAAACTTCAGTTTACGGGCTGTCCACTCTCGTTATTAATTTCTTTGCTTTCTGTTATACTCCTGCCACGGTAAGGTTTTCCCACTTAAATCTATCATCAGGACAGGCGTGCAGGCAACGCTGGCAATTTGCACCATCACAGAGATCAGTCCTTATTTTTACAGTTCCCTTGTCATCCATTCTTAGGGCTCCGTTAGGGCAGACTTTTACGCACTTATGACAGCCTTCACAATCCTCAATTACCATTGTAAGGTAAGTTCCGACTTTTTCAAGCACTTCAAGCCCTTCTTCTCCGAGTTCGGGAATATCTCTTTCAACCTGGCGGTCAATTTTGAGAATAGAGGAAGGTTCACCAATCATGGGCAGTTTTTTCTTTTTCAGGAATTTCTGGAGCATCTTGAAAGCCATGCCTTCGTTCCAGTAAGCAAGTTCCAGCAAATAAGCTTCTTTAAAAGCTTCGGAAGTTGCAAACATTACATGAGTGCCCACAATTTCCTTTGCAATTGCCTGCAGTTCCCAGAGCCTGTCTTCGGAAAGCAGGATTTCCCTGGCAACGATCAAAGAAGTATTTCCTATCTGGGAAACATAACTCGCATTATAAGGGATCATTCCCACTTTATGGGCTTTTGCAGCGTCCATATAAGTGCCTGCAGCGCCTGACATGTGAGCGATCTGTAGTTCTTCCATGTCTATGCCTGCAGCTGCACAGAGAGTAATATGCCCGGCCCGGAGTGCTCCTATGGCCCTTCCTGCTGCGATAAGGTCTTTATTAGTAAATATTACCCCGTCCTGAAGGTGAATAATGCCATCAGGGGTCTGAATTTTTGGCAGCACAATTAGTTTATTTCTCATAGCTGTTTCTATAAGGGCAATAACTCCAGTGCCTGTAATGCCTTTTGCGGTGATCTCACCTTTTTCCACTACTTCCCCTGTTTTAGGATTTACAAGGTCTCCCTTGATGGTATTCATGTCCCGATCGAGTACATAGCAGCGCAGGTTATTTCCCTCAAACTCCACATCACAGATGGTGTGAGGGGAAGCAATGGACCCGCACTCTATCTCCTGACCTTCAAGAGCAGGACCTGCAGCAGCCGAGCCTGTATATATAATACCGTTTGCTTTAAGAGCCATTTCGGCATTTGTGCCGTAATCCGTTGCAATTGCGATCTCATTACTCTCAATCATGCCAGCTTTTACAATAAGAGCAAGAGCATCGGCTCCGACTTCGTGTTTGATTGACGGGGGCACAAATAGTTTGCAATTTGTAGCTTCTTCAAATCCTTCTATTTCGGCCAGGGGTACTATGCGGGCATCCCTGTTTTGCTCTTCTATATGATATTTTTGCTTTTTACGCTCTCCGGCATATGCCAGGTCGTCGATTGGAATACCCTGGAAGATGGAAAGTTGAATTGGATTTCCGCAAATTGAAAATTTTTCCATTTCTGCCAGTTTCACTCCAAGTTCAGCAAGAATATTTTTTACCGCAGTTGCCGAAAGACCGTGAGCTTTGTCAAGCCCGTAATGGATTGCAAAATCGAGATGATCCATTACGTTTGCTCCGGGTAGGGGATTTCTCAGTGTTATGACGGTTTTTTTAATCTCCCCGGTCTCCAGGTCAATTTTCTGGGCCCTAAAACCGCTGGTTCCGAGGTCAATTGCAACTCCTGTTCTCATACCTTAACCTCCTCCAAAAAAGTTTGAGATCTGTTATTCTGTCTGTTTTAGACATATTCTGAGTTTAATATATTTAGATAAGTATTATGTTGAATAAGATCTAAAGCTATTTATACTGAATTGTTTGTTCAGGATGACTTTCTTCAGTTCATAGCCTTTCAAAGCCCATAGCTTTTCAGAGCCTGGCTTTAGAGTTTTCACTCCACATGACAAAATTAAAAAAATATATTGTAAAACACAATTCCAGGAAATCTAAAATTTTAGATATATAGTATTTTAGATATCTGGAACGTGTCCTTAAAAAAATAAAGAAATTTTTGTGCCTTTTCAGGCGTAGTACTCGTCTCTTGCTGCAACCATTGCTTTGATGTTTTCAAGAGGAGTCATGGGTGCAATACCACAGCCTGGTGCAAGTACATCGATTCCGCCTTCAAGAGCTACTTTTGCTTCAGCTTTTATCTTGTCAATAGGTCCGGGCAGCAGAGTGAAAGGACTGGAAACGTTTCCTACTAATCTTGCCCTGTCTCCAATTATCTTCTTTCCTTCAATTGCGTTACCGATCTTTTCTTCTACGCTGAGGCCTTCGAAACCACAGTCTGCCATGTCGCTGAGGATCGCGTTAACTTTACCACAGATGTGGAGTACGGTCACGGAGTTAACACTGGAGGAGAACTTCTGTAACCTTGACTGGAGGAACTGTTTAAATGTGTCAGGGCTCATGAGATCAGGGGAAGCGACAGGGTCTGCAATTGCGATAACATCTGCACCGGCTTCAACCATCGCATTTGCGTAAGCGATTGCAGCTTCTGTGGCAAGATCAAGAGCCTGTTCAAAGAGATCAGTCTTCTTAATGGACCATTTCATGAAGGATTTTACACTTATCAGGTCGGAGGCAACTGTAATCGGGCCTTCCATACCTCCGATTATTGGCACGTCAGGACCTACTTTCTCCCTGACAATCTTAATGGCTTCAAGTACGACTGGAATTCTGCCTTTCTGCAGAAGGTCTGCTGGGATGGCTGCGCCGTCAAGGCTTTTTGGATATGGGTGTTCTATGACAGAAGGCTGCCTGTTTTTGGTACCCATATTGATTTGACAGCCCATTGCTTCAACAAGCACTGTCAGACAGTAGGGAAGCCTTACAGCCTCAAGTCCACTAAGTTCATAATTGGCGATTGCCAGTTTTGCCATAAGTTCAGGATTGGTGTGAGCTTCAGGCCAGGCAGCTCCAACTTCGTCCATAAGTTCTACGATCCCTGTCTGGGTTACGGAGCAAACAGGTACTTTGTCAACGGGCTTGCCTTCAAGGGCAGCTAAGAGTCTCGTTTTGAGTGTAAACTCGCTCATGGTCATACCTTTTTTAAATTTCTTTATTTTATTAGGATTTTATTGCCTACTTGACAATATTATTGTTTAGACCTTTAAGGCCAAAAGGTTTTACGTCTCGGAATGGAAAATCCAAAGTTTCGAAACGTAGTCAAAATCATAGGTTTTGCCTGGGAAATCAACAATAAATTGAATCTCCTTTTCCATCGCGCCCGAGCAGAGATGGAAAGCAGGGTACTAAAAATAATTCTCAGGCTCCTTTGATTACATTAGAGTACGGGCATTTTTTTAGTTAACAACTTATAAAAGCTATTTGTCAAGAATATTTTTTTGCCATATTTTTAATAAACAAGGTCATAAATTTTGACCGAATTGTTCAGCTTTTATATTAATAGAATTCTCCACTTTTTCACTCTACTCCGTTAATGAATCAGGTCTGATCTGGTAATGAATTTAATGTAATTCTCTCTACTTTATTTACTCTTTTTCTTTGCTATCTCTCTAACTTTGGATTTTGAGATGTTTTTGGAATCTATGTCAAGCTTCTTATTCTTATGTTTCTTATTCTTTTATTGCATTAAATAACAAAGGGGATTCAATGGGGAAGAATCTAACTAGCGGTAACGACAAGATGTGTTCTCCCCAGGGGAACGAACATAGTATTTCAATTTCGGAATTTCTTCAAAAACTAAACGTTGATGAAAACGGACTCAGCGAGCAGGAAGCTGCTAATCGGCTCAAAGAGTGTGGAGCCAATATTCTCAAAGAAACAGGAAAAGAGAGCATAATAAAGAAGTATCTCAGACAATTCCGGAATTTATTCTCTATTCTGTTAACTGTGGGATCTATTCTCTCTTTCATAGGAGAATATCTTGACCCCGGGCAGGGAAACCTGTATATAGGAATTGCCCTTTTAGGCGTCGTCGTCATCAATGGGACCTTTACGTTTATACAGGAGTACCAGGCTGAAAAAACAATGGAAAGCTTTCGGCAGCTTCTTCCGCCTCATGCCAGGGCCCTAAGGGATGGAAAGGTAAGGGATGTTCTGGCATCGGAACTTGTCGTAGGGGACGTCGTCCTTCTTGATGAAGGGGATAAGGTCCCTGCTGATGGGCGTTTGATTGAAACCAATGCTCTCAAAGTGGATAACTCGGCTATTACCGGTGAATCCGAGCCTCAGCTTCGGTCCCTTGAATGCACTCATCCAAATATGCTGGAGTGCAGGAACATGGTTTTTTCAGGGACTCTGGTACAGAGCGGGAATGGAAAAGCTGTCATCTTCGCTACGGGACAGGATACTCAGATAGGAAGCCTCGCAACACTCACACAACAGACTTCAGGCGTGGACACTCCCATTCGGAGAGAAATAAATTATTTCATAAAAGTCATATCTACAATTGCGATTTCCCTTGGAATAGTTTTCTTTATACTTGCTTTTTTTCTTCAGGATGTTTTTCTTGCAAGCCTGCTCTTTGCGATTGGAATTATTGTTGCCAATGTGCCAGAAGGGCTTTTGCCCACAGTCACTCTTGCACTTAGCCTTGCTTCCAAGCGAATGGCCTCGCGGAATGCCCTTATAAAGCAGCTTGAGTCCGTGGAAACTCTGGGCTCGACAACGGTTATCTGTACAGATAAGACCGGTACTCTGACTCAGAATAAGATGGCAGTAAATTCTATAATGATCGGTTTTGAATGTCTCGTTCTCGAAAATCCTGCAAGCACTAAAAAAACAATTACAGAGAAAGAGCCCGAAGAAAGCGCAAACAAAGCTGTTGTGGAAAAACTTTCAGACTCAGGTCCTGAAGGGTTTTGTGCTCTGGAAAAGCCTGTCTGGGACCCTGAAAAGTTGCCATCTGTTTTCATAAGAGTTGCAGGGCTCTGTAATAATGCAAAACTTCGCGATTCTGCTCCTGGATATACCGGTGACCCTACAGAAGGAGCCCTTCTCGTTTTCGCAAATAGCCTGGAAGATATAAGAAATCTCAAGAATGATTATCCAAGGCTGGAAGAATTTCCTTTTGATTCGCTTACGAAAAGAATGGAAGTTATCTGCCGTACTCCTGAAGGAAAACTCGAAGTTTATCTCAAGGGTGCTCCGGAAGTAGTTGTGAAAATGTGCAGTTCAGCCCTGGCTTCAAAAGGAATCAAGAAACTGGGTGAAGTTGAGCAGAAAGAGCTTCTTGCCCGGCACCTGAGACTTGCAGAAAAGGGAGAGCGTATAATTGCCCTTGCATACAGGCAGGGAGATGAACAAAAAGAGTATACAGGGGACTTTATTTTTCTGGGGTTCATAGGAATTGTAGATCCTCCGAGGCCCGAAGCCAGAGAGGCTATTGCAAGATGTCATGATGCCGGGATCAAAGTTGTCATGATCACAGGTGATCACCCGGTCACTGCAGAATCAATAGCAAAGGATGTAGGACTTGCAAATGCTGGAAACCTTGAGATTATTACCGGAGACGAACTGGCAACACTCTCAAGCGCTGATCTTGCTTCAAGATTGAAAAACCCAAGCATTGTATTTGCTCGTACTTCTCCAGTACAGAAACTAAAAATCGTACAGCTCTTCCAGGCCCAGGGGGAGATTGTTACCATGACAGGAGATGGGGTCAATGATGCTCCTGCAATTAAAAATGCAGATATGGGAGTTGCTATGGGCAGTGGCACGGATGTGGCGCGTGAAGCTGCAGATATGGTACTCCTTGATGATAATTTTGCTACGATTGTGAATGCTGTAGAAGAGGGCAGGACGGTTTTTGATAATATTAAAAAATTCATTGTATACATCCTTGCCAGCAATATTCCTGAAATTTTGCCTTTCATAGCCTTCGTCCTTTTTGCTCTTCCACTTCCCATGCCTGTACAGCTTATCCTGGCAATCGATCTGGGTACGGATATGTTGCCTGCGATTGCTCTGGGAAAAGAAAAAGGGGAAGGAGATATTATGAAAAGACCTCCTAGGGCGAGAGAAGAAAAATTGTTGACTCCTCCTCTGCTCCTTACAGCTTACGCAGTAAAGGGCCCTGTAGAAGCTATTGCAGGCTTCTTCTGCTATTTTGCCGTACTCTATGAAGGAGGATGGAGCTTTGGCGAGCAACTTGCAAACAACAACCCCCTTTACATGCAGTCAATAACCGCTTTCTTTTCAGCAGTAGTTATATGCCAGATTGCTAATGTTTTTGCTTCCCGAACTCGGTATCAGTCAGTCTTCTCAATGGGTTTATTTAGTAATCGTGCGGTTCTGGTAGGGATTGTAAGTGAGCTCCTGATTCTCGCATTAATTATTTGGAATCCGATTGCGAATCTCATTTTTAATACCTCTCCCCTCGATCTTAAATATTTACTGATTGCTGTTCCTTTTGCAATTTTATTGCTCGGAATCGATGAGTTGAGGAAATATCTCTTGAGAAGGAATGTAAGCTGGGCAATCAGATACCTTAAATGGTAATCAAAATTACAAAGAGTGTGATTTACGATAAAAGTTACAACCTCAATTAGGACAGCAAACATAAGCGAATTTTGTTTTTTTCTTCGTTTTACATTAATATGTTTTATCTCATTCTGGTTGTGGGTTCGAATCATTGAAAACCGAAGTTGAGAGAATCTCCGATTATATTCATCAAATGCATTATATGCACTCGTCTTTTCAGAATTAATCTATAATTGAGGGACACGACCCTCATTCTTAATATATATTATCAACCAAATAGCGTAAGAATTCTCAAATTGGTATTATTTTACTAATGTTCAACTTTTGAGTCTTTTTTTTATATAGAACCTTTATTAATTGACAGATTAAGCTTTATTGTTTATTTATTTTGACTTTAAACTGATATTCTGCTATTTATGCATATAGAAAACTTTTATATAGATTCCAATTTAATTTCATCTGTCAATATTCTCTTGTAAACTTCCCTGCAAACTCTAACCCAGGTCTTAACTATAATCTATTTCCAGGCTTAATTAACCCGAAGCTCAGCACCGAGATTAAAGTATGAACGTTAGTAGAAAGATCCTTGTTATTATCTATATCATCTTTGCTCTTCTTATTTCGGTTGTTATTTTTGCGTCTCAGAGCATTCTCGGTTCCAGTTTTTCTGACTTGCAGGAAAAAGAGGCAACTGACAACATAGAGAAGGTAGAGAACATGATTGACTTTCAGGTTCTACAGCTTGAGAAAATCAATTCTGCTCTCTCTTCAAGAGATGATGTCAGGAGTTTAATGCTTAATCAGTATCCTCAAAATTTCGATAAAACTGCATTTGGCGACATCTTCTCCATCAATGAGTGTGATTTTATTTTTCTGGTAAATAACTCAGGGTATGTTGTGTACTCTGAAACTCCGGGTCTTGAGCCCTCTACTAATGCCTCCACTCTTAATGCCTCCACTCTTAATGCCTCCACTCTTAATGCTCCCACTCTTCTCGAAGTTCATCAGATAATTAATGATGGCAGTTTCCTCTGTAAAGGGGTTCAAACTTCTTTAAATGGTCTGTTTCTGCTGGAAAATAGCCCTGTAATAATTTCCATTCAGCCTGTACTCTCTGCACCAGATAATAAAGAAAGCTCAGGTACAATCATTCTTGGAAAATATCTTGACTCGAGCTTTATCGAAGCCGTTCAGGAAAGTACAGGAAGTTCATTTACGCTTTGCAGTTTCAACAATTCATCCTCGGACGTTCGGCAGGCTTTTTTTGAAAACTCTGCCCCGAATTTCAAGTATACAGTAACTGGAGAGCATGTTACCTGTTATTCCGTGCTTGAGGACCTTTCCGGAAGTCCGGCTATTGTAATACAGACTGATGCGGACAGCAGTATCTACGCAGAAGGTCAGAAGGCTCTCCGATACACGGTGTTTTTCCTTCTTTTCGCAGGCCTCATGATTGGGGCAAGTTGCAAGTTTCTTCTTGATAGGGAAGTGGCATCCCGAATAGTTAGAATTGATAATTTCGTGAAGAAAGTAAGAATGAACGAAAATTTCTCTGAACGATTTTATATGGATGGGGATGACGAGCTCTCAAGGCTATCCGAGGGAATAAACCAGACGCTTGACCGCTTGAGAACCACTTCTGATAAATTTAAAGCTCAGGAACACGAAAAAAAGTTAATCCTTGATTCTCTTAGTGAGCTTGTAGTCTTCATGGACTCCGAGTTAAAGATAATTTGGCTAAATAAAGCAGCCCTTGATCACATGGGCATGAAAATGGATGACGTTGCAGGGCGTCGTTATCAAGATCTGTATATTTTATATAAAGAAAACCCAGGTAAATCTCCGGTGTTGAAAGTACTGGAATCCGGGAATGAAGAGTTCGGGGAAGCAGTTACTCAGGACGGAAAGGTCTGGACGGTCACTTCAGTTCCTGTAAAGGACGAAGGCGGCAGGATTACCGGGGTCCTGAAAACAGGACTAGATATTACCGCACACAGGCGTTCGGAAGAAAAACTAATTCAGGCAAAACTTGAAGCCGAAAAAGCCAACAGCGCTAAAAGTGAGTTTCTTGCAAATGTAAGTCATGAGTTGCGAACACCTTTGAATTCAATTATAGGTTTTTCGGATATTCTTCTCGAAAAAGTTTTTGGCGAGCTTAACGAAAAGCAGTTTCGATATGTAAACAACATCTCGACCAGTGGGAAAAATTTGCTATCACTTATAAATGATATTCTCGATCTATCAAAAGTGGAAGCCGGGAAAATGGAACTTCACTACAGTGAATTTTCTGTCAATTCTATTTTTGAAGAAGTTAAAACCGTTTTCTCTCCTCTTATACAGGTAAAATCCCTTGAAGTAACTTTTAATGTAGAGTCCGGCTCCACAATGCTTGAAGCCGATAGAGGCCGCTTAATTCAGATCCTTTACAATCTTGTAAGTAATGCAATAAAATTTACTCCTAACGGCGGAAAAGTCTCGATATATTACAAAGAAAGCGGAAACCGGGCGCTTATTTCGGTCATAGATACCGGCATAGGCATTTCTGCTGAAGACCAGGTAAAGCTCTTCCAGCCCTTTACCCAGCTTGATGCTTCATCAACCAAGCAGTATTGCGGCACAGGGCTTGGGCTTGCTCTTGTGAAGAAAATCGTGAACTTGCATCAGGGAGACATCTGGGTTGAAAGTGATCCAGGGAAGGGCAGTAACTTTACCTTTTCACTTCCTCTCAGGAAACCGTTGGAGTTCAGGAAAGCCAGCGAGATTGGAATCAAAGATGTAATCATAGAATTTGAGACGAATAAAGCAGCATCTTTTTCAATAAACGAAAGTGCCGAGAATTCGCAGGAAGAAGTAGAGCTCCCCGAAATATGTCTTCCTGAAAAGGGAGATAGTAAGCAGGAACTTGTTCTGATAGTTGATGATGACAAAAGTTCTAGCGAACTTCTCTCCATTATCCTTAAGGACGCAGGATATGGTGTAGCTCTTCTATATAGTGGGAAAAAAGTTTTAGAGGCCGCAAAGAAACTGAAGCCCGATGTCATTACTCTGGATGTCTTCCTGCCGGACACCAACGGCTGGCTTGTCCTGAGGCAGCTAAAGAATGACCCTTGTACGGCTTCTATACCTGTGCTTATTATCTCCATGACGAACAATAACGAGCTTGGAATTACCCTGGGAGCTACTTACTCCTTTGCAAAGCCAATAAATAGAATTGAACTGGTAAATTCTCTTAGAGAAATTACCCAAAAGTTCCGGTTCGAATATCCTAAAGTTCTTATAGTAGATGACGATGAAAATACTATAGAACTATTAAGTTCGATGATTGAGCCCGAGGGCTTCAAGGCTATAAAAGCTCACAGCGGAAAAGAGGGCCTGCAGAAACTTTTTTCAGAGCAGCCCGATATTCTGATTCTTGACCTCATAATGCCGGAGGTTAGCGGGTTTGACGTTATATCCAGCATGAGGGCCGATGTACGCACGAAAGATATTCCTCTTATTGTGTGCACTTCTGGCGAACTTACTGAGAAGAATCTCGAAGAATTGAACAGTGAGCTACAAGAACATCTTATTTCTATTCTAAAGAAAGGCAATTTTGGAAGAAAAGAGTTAATTAATAAAATAAAACAATTATCTATGCTGAAGAGGCGTAATGATGAAAAAAATCCTGATTGTCGAAGATAATCCCATGAATATGGAACTGATCCTGGACCTTCTGGAATTCTACGGACATAGTATAACTAAAGCCGAGGACGGAATAAAGGCTCTTGAGCGTCTTGCTGAAACAAAATTCGATATTATACTGCTGGATATGCAGTTACCGAAAATGGACGGACTTGAGGTTCTCGATCGAATTAAGAAAAATCCTGCGACTGCAGATGTCCCTGTGATAGCGGTTACTGCCCATGCTATGAAAGGTAGTGAAGAACATTTCATAGAAATGGGCTGCGTGGACTATGTCTCCAAGCCTATAGATATTCATAAGTTCAGGGCTCTGATAGATAAGTATCTGGGAGAAGACCTATCTTAACTTCAGAAGGGTATTTATAATTTTTCCAGTTGTGTGGATCTATCTTTATAGTATGAGAAGAGTTCTTCGCACCACGTCAATGCACTCTCGTCAAAGCTCATCAGGCGTTGATGGTCAAACTTTCCCTTCTTGTCGAAAAGCACAAGTGAGCAGAAACGCTCTGTAACTACGTTCTTCAGGGTTACGCTTTTTTCACAGATAAAAATCTCAATGTTTTTTGATTCCAGAAGAAATTTCAGATCTTCGTAGTAATCCTTTTTCATCCTATCAAAAACAGGTTCTGTCAGGATAAGGCATATTTCTGCCCCTTTTCTTGCAAGTTCCAGGTACATCTCAACGTGAAGAGGGTTGAAATATGAAAGAAACATTTTTACGTGCCTTGATTCCAGAAGATTACTCCTAAAATCTTCAGGAATTTCGAAAAGCCGATTAAGGTCGGGTTCAAGCATGAAATAGTTACTTAATTCGTCAATCCTGTTAAGGAGATATTCCGGAATTGCGGTAAAGTCATGGTTTGTCCAGTAATCGTAATTTTCCTCAAAAACCCTTACGGTATTCAGTAGAGGCTCCATCTTTTCGACTACTATCTCTCCGATTTCAGATAGTTTGTAGGTATTTCTATCGTCCTGTACTATCAGGCGTCCTTCTTTTAGTTTTTTTATTTGGGGCATTATAGATGTTGAGTTTACGTTAAGTGCTGTTTTTATCTCGTCTCCGGTCTTTGGCCCTTCTTCAAGCAGGAGTAATACGTCCTTTCTTTTTTCTGAAAGAAACGCCAGATCAATAAGTGATGTTTTCATTTTGTTCCATCTCCCCGGGATTTTTATATTTAGAAGAGATATTTCCCCTTTATTTCTTTTCAGAAATCAGTCTGAATTAGTAAGAGTTCTTTTAGTAAAAGTTCTTTCTTTCTCCAGAAGAACTTTGAAGTAACTTCTCGCAGCATTATTGCGCTACTTTTCAATTGATCCTTTATATTTTTTTCCAAAAAGCACTTTCTTTCTTTAATTTAAATATCTTTTTTAGCTATGTCCCTATCTTTCTCTCTCTTTAAAAGATTTTTTACCCAATTTCTCTTTCTTCCTATGTTTTTCCTTTAAAATTGTTTTTAAGTTTTCTATGTTTTAGTGGTCTTCTTTACGATTTTTTCGTATTTCATCTAATTTTCTCCTGATTTTCGTATTTCATCTAATTTTCCCCTGAAGACAATATTCTGTTAAATTTTGATATTGAGTTTTTTAGCGGCAGGAATTTACTGTTTTTACTATTACTCAGAACTTCTTTCTTAAAAACAATTTTTCCAGAAAGGGGCAATAAGCGCGGAATAATATTCCAACTAATATATAAATTTTGCATTATCTTATCCTGGTTCCTGGACTGTGTTAACTACGAAATAAAAAGAGAATTACTTGCATTTGGTTATTAGCATGAAAGATTTTCAAGCACTTTTATTATGCTTGTTATTTTGTTTTATCCTGAAATTCTCTCACGTTAATTATATCGGTTGTAATACCTCATCTATCGTGAAACTTTACGGTAAAAGACTTATTCATTGGTCATCGGTTAAGGAAAAATCGTTATCAATTGCATTGATTTTCATAAAATTTGTTAAATTATTCATCAAATGCAAAACTGGAATCTGATATCGATTTCAATTTAAACACTAAACATTTGGGTTTGAGTTTTTCCGTCGAAATCGAGATCAGCAGCTCAAAATCCTTAACCGAATACAAATGAAGACTTATTTGATTATTGCTCAGAAATTGGAAGGGGAATCCAATTGAAAGGGGAACTCAATTGAAAGGGGAACTCAATTGAAAGGGGAACTCAATTGAAAGGGGAACTCAATTGAAATGGGAACTCAATTGAAAGGGGAACTCAATTGAAAGGGGAACTCAATTGAAAGGGGAACTCAATTGAAAGGGGAACTCAATTGAAAGGGGAACTCAATTGAAAGGGGAACTCAATTGAAAGGGGAACTCAATTGAAATGGAACCCGTTATTACTAATTATATATTAAAAATTATGAGACTTCTAAGTGACCATGGTCTTAGAATGGATTGATTAGATAGGAAGAAAGCTCTTAAAAGAAAAGTTTGTAAAAAATATGTTTTTAGTTTTTTATTCTTTCAAAACCCTGTACACCAGATGCACATACTGCTTTTCCACAATTTCGTCTCTTAAAAGTTCAAGCCGAGTACCGTTTTTCTCCAGGGTTCTGAAAAGATTTGTTCCTTTTTTCCCTACAATTTCAGGAGTGAGAATTAGGCTGATTTCTTCGACAAGCCCATGTTCGAGTAATATACTGTTCAGCACTCCTCCGCTATCCGAAACTACAAGTTCAAAACCATACTTTTCATTTGCAATTTCCAGCGCCTGTCTGATATTTACACGGTCTGCTCCTGTCCGGATGAAATCATAATTTCTTTCCTTAAGGTAATTTATATAAGCTTCGGGGGTCCTTTCCGAGACCAGGACGATTGCATCTTTGCTGAATTCGGAACGCCTGAAAACATGCATTAACCCTTCAAGGATTCCTTTCGAATCCGCAATCAGCCAGTATGCCCTGGGATCATCGGGTTGAATTTCAGGTTTCTTGAAGTCTGATTCCTCTTCAGGAGGAATTTTTTCGCAGAAGAACTGGGTCCCGGTTTTTGCAGTGTTCGAGCCGACTATCATGGCATCGGGCTGAAAACTGCTAAGGATTTTGTAGTGAATTTCAATATTTGCTTCAAAGCCAGTAGTAGAGCCATCAAGACTTATACTGTTGTGAATAATTACTTTTGGTATCATACTATCCCCTGAACTCTCCTTAATTCTCCTATTGAACTCCCAATATCTTTTAATGCTGGAAAACTGCTTTTAAACGCTTAATCAGCTCTTAATTCCTTCGTAGTTTCTATAATATATCGAAGAAGTTATCTGTATTGGAATGTATTTAATTTTAATGCATGCTGTAGAATTTGAAAATGTATCGAAATCTTTCTCAGAAAAAAATATTCTCGAGAATATATCGTTTTCAGTGAGGCAGGGTGAGATTTTCGGGCTCCTTGGGCCAAACGGGGCAGGAAAGACAACGCTTATAAGGCTTCTTCTTGACATTATCAGACCGGACTCAGGGGAAATACGTGTCTTTGGGGATTTCCTGAGCCCTGCTGCAAAAAACAGGATAGGATACCTTCCTGAGGAACGTGGATTGTATAAGAAAACAAGACTTCTGGATATGCTGGTCTACCTTGCACAACTTAAAGGCATACCGGAAAACCAGGCTCGTCTAAATGCCGAATCTCTTCTCAAATCCCTGGAATTAGATCAATATAAAAACAAAAAAGTTGAAGAGCTTTCAAAAGGAATGCAGCAAAAGATCCAGTTTCTTTCGGCAATTATCCATGAACCTGAACTCTTAATCCTTGATGAACCTTTTTCCGGACTTGACCCCGTAAACACGAAGACCGTTATGGTTAGAATTCTGGGACTCAGGGCATCAGGAAAAACAATAATTCTCTCTACACATATGATGGAGCAGGCTCAGACACTTTGTGACAGGATCCTTATGCTTAATAAAGGCAGGAGAGTACTTTACGGCCCTGTGGATGAGATCAGAAAGGAGCATGGGAAAAATTCTCTAATTGTAGAGTTTGCAGAAAAAGGAAACTTGAACGCAATTCGGGAAATTTCCGGTATAAAGAAAATAATAGAACATGGAAAATCGGTTGAACTTTTCCCTGAGGAAGGGATAAGTGTCCAGCTTCTTCTTGAGGAGCTTGTCCGGAAAGCAAACCTAACACGTTTTGAGAAAACGTTTCCTTCTCTGAATGAAATCTTTATCGAAACCCTGGAGAGTGTTTCCAATGAATAGTTTTCCCGAAAAGACCTTTATTGTTGCAAGGCACGAGTTCACGAAAACGATAAAGCGTAAAGAATTTCTTTTCATGACATTCTTCTTTCCCCTTCTATTTGCAGGAATCAGTATTCTCCCGGCAATGCTTTCAGGCATGAACCCGGCTGAAGACCAGAAAGTAGGTTATATTGATCTGACAGAATCCTTCGAATTTCCAAAATCAATTCAGAACGAAGGCCTTTCTATAGGCTCCTCAGAGACAAAAACCTCAGTTATAGAGTTTGTAATGTACAGGGAAATTTCCAATGCAAAGCAGGCCTTACAGGCAGGTCAGATTTCTTCCTACCTTGTTATTCCTGAAGATTTCCTTAAAACCGGAACAATAGAACTGTATAGTCCTGAAAAAGAAGCATCTATGTCAAATTTTGAATTATCTTCCGAACTTTCGGATATTGTTATTACTTCCCTCCTTGAAGGCAAAGTGGACGAGTCAACTCTCAATAGAGTCCGAAATCCGGTTAATATAAAGTTTTATAATATAGGAAAAAGCGGAGAGTCTTCTGAGCGAAGTATTGCTGATATCTTTGCCAGCTTTGGCCTTCCTATTCTTACAGCTTTTCTACTTCTTTTCAGTATTTTTTCGTCGTCGGGCTTTCTGCTTCGTGGCGTTGCCGAAGAAAAGGAAAACAGGATAATAGAAATCCTGCTGTCCTCCGTAACTCCTACCGAAATCCTTACAGGCAAAATTCTGGGTCTTGGTGCAGTCGGCCTTCTTCAAATTGGAATATGGCTTGCAGCAGTAGTATTCGGAAGTGGGTATGCACTTCCTGTGAAAATAGAACCTTATACTCTCCTCTTTGCTCTTATTTATTTTGTGCTTGGTTTTCTCTTTTTTGCCAGTATGATGGCAGGGATAGGGGCGGTTACTGGCTCCCTTCAGGAGAGCCAGCAGGTTGCAGGAATTTTCACTTTTGCAGCTGCATTACCACTGATATTCATGCAGCTTATCCTTACAAACCCGGGCAGTCCATTTTCTGTTTTTCTTTCCCTTTTTCCTCTTACCTCGCCTATAGCCATGCTTACCAGGATGGGAGTAACAGCCGTGCCTATTTCTCAGATTCTTGTCAGTATCTTTATTCTGTTGATTTCGGTTTATGTTGTGATCTTGCTTTCCGGCCGGCTTTTCAGGACTTATCTGCTCATGTACGGGAAAAGGCCTAAAGTAAAGGAAATATGGAAGAATATCCGGACAGAATCAAGATAAACGAAAGTAAATAGTGCTTTTAATTGCCATGTAAAACTTTTAAACTTTTAATTTATTTAAAAAGGATTTTTGAGTGTCTGGTCTTCAAAAGAAGCCAAATAATAAAGCCGCTTCCTAATAATGACTTGTTAAAATCTCGGAATAATATGACCTCTTGTAGGAAACGGAGGTGCTTAACTGTTTAATATAAGACTGGTTAAATAAATCATGATTCTATCGTCAATGTTTTATAATTTTAGTTATATACTATTAATTGGTTCATAAGGGAGTACTGTGAAATGGAGGTAAATACCGGACAGCTTCAAAACTGATCCAGTAATGAACTTCATTGACATAGAACAAACCTTGTGAACCACCTAACTGACATTTTTCTTACTGATTTTTAATCTAGCGTCCAAGTTTGCGAATATCTTTAAATCTGCGAATATTTTTAAATCTACGTATATTTTTAAATCTACGTATATTTTTAAATCTACGTATAATTTTTTATCAAAAATTCTTGTAACTATTCAGGGTATAGTTAGCGGCGCTCCTTTGAGCGCCGCGAGAATACCCTCTAAAACAGGTAAACCATTCTTTCTTATTGTGGAAATATATGCTCTAATTCTGCAGAAAGCTTCCGCTCCCCGTGTAGTTCTGAAAGTTCCTGATGTTTTCTGTTGTAGCTTCATCATCCTGACATCTCTTTCTGCTTGATTATTCTCAAACGGAACTTTCAAGTCTGTCAGGAATCTCAGAATCTTGTCTTTGTGTTCTATAAACCTATCAAGCAGATTCCTTGCTTTGGTTTTTGGATTCTTACCACGTTTTCCTTGTCTTTCAGGATTTAAAGAAGGTGGATTTTCTTCAATTCCTTTCGCGACTACAGCATTGAACCTTTTTTCTAATGCCTTAACTTGTTCAAAATCCAGATCTTTGACCTGCTCTTTGCACTCATCAGTATACTTTTTCATTTCAGATAACAGCTCACTCATATCTTTAGCCCATTGCTGTTTATAATTCTCTTCAATTCCAGTAAGTTCTCTCTGGAGATGAACATTGCAAAGAGCATGATCACAATTATAACTGTTGTAAGGTTTCCATCCATCGTGAACTGCTACCCCTTTAAACTCTGGAAGAATTCCCATAGCATCAATAGCTTCGGATCCTCTTTTTGCATGAGTAAAATAACAGGTGTATTTGTCAGTAGAAGCTACATGAAGCCAATGTCTTTTTCCTTGAACTTTCATTCCAGTTTCATCACAATGGATAACAGGAGAAGCTATTACCTTTTCTCGAATTAGGTTTTCAAATTCTTCAAGATTCTGGAAACATTCTCTTTCTGCTTTAATAATGGTAGCAGAACAAATTTTTATCCCCATTACATCATTAAACAATTCCGAAATCCTTTCGTAAGGAATGAAATGGTGATTTTTAAAGTAAATTGCTGAAGCTAAGATATTACGGCTATATTGAACTGGAGAATTTACTGATTCTGGAAATTCAGCTTTATTTAATCTTCCACAGCAAGGACAGATCTTAATCTGACTTCGATGTTCTGTAACAATAAGATTTACAGGCGGAATGTCAAAAACCTGTCTTTTCTCATAAGCTTCAACTTCAACATCCTCTAGGGTATGTCCACA
>NZ_LMVP01000067.1 GCF_002287235.1 Methanosarcina spelaei | reverse complement strand
GGGATCAAAAAAGAATAACAGGAGAAGGAAGTGAAGCCTGAACCGATGACCAATGAAATCGAATTAGGCCTTTAAAAGGTTTATTTGTTGCAGGTGATCTTTTCAGAGCTGCATTTATTGCAGGTGGTTTTTTCCGAACTGTACTTATTGCAGGTGGTTTGTTCAGAGTTCCCACTGCAGTTTTTTACACAATCGGTTCCATTACAATTTTCTGTAAAGTTGTCGCAGCATTCTCCTGTGCAATCCTCGCCGCAGGTTTCTTTACACTGGTCACAGCAGTCGCCTGCGCAGTTTACTGCGTTACAGTTTTCAGTACAGGCATCGCAACATTCTCCTGTGCAATTCTCGCCACAGGTTTCTTTACACTGGTCACAGCAGTTGCCTGAACATTCTGTTTCAGTACAGTTATCGCAACAGTTTCCAGTACAGCTTTCGCCACAGACCTCTGAGCACTTATCACAGCAATCGCCTGCGCATTTAGTCTCGGTACAGTTGTCACAGCATTCTCCTGTGCAGTTGTCGCCGCAGGTGTCTTTACATTGATCACAGCAATCGCCTGAGCAGTTTTCCTCGCTATAGTTTTCAGTAAAGTTGTCGTAGCATTCTCCTGTGCAATCCTCTCCGCAGACTTCTGAGCACTTATCACAGCAGTTTCCAGTACAGTCTGCCTTGTCACACTGGGATGAGCTGTACTTATAAGAGTAGGTAGAAGGTGTCTGAGCATGACATGCAGAGGCTGCAGAAACTCCCAGAGTCAATATCGTTAATACAACAGAAACAGACACTATAGTTTTCCAGATTGATTTTCTGTTAAAGTTCACTTTTTTCCTCCTATTTTTTCCTCCTATTTTCTTACATTTGATACGAAAACACTCGTAATCAGGAACTCACTGGGTAAATTAATATATAAATACACTTACTTTTATATAATCTTATAAAAATCGAAAACAGAATTTAAAGCTTTATAATGCTTTATTTTCCAGCCTGAAATATTATGATAATATAAATTGTGTTTAACTGTATCTCTCGTCAGTCAAATGTTAAATATAAGTCCCTTCAGGATTTCGTGTCCGCTAAAATCTTAATATAGTCTTCTACAGTTAAACAAGCCTACAGTCTAAGGCCTTTTTTATATACCTGAGCTCTTAAGCCCCGAAATTCTCTTGGAGGCTCAAGTTTCCCATATTTAATGAAAAAGCAGGATAAGAGGCACCATATCTGTCTCCTCAATGTAATGTCTGACGCTTTTACTTTGATAGTTATAAAACCCAGCCAGACCAGAGTTTTCTGAGAATGACTTGAGAATGTAGAGATGCAAGAGAAAGGTGTTTCAAAAAATATTGACGATATAATAATTCTGATCGTGAAACATCGACAAAAAATAAGTGTATAGTGCAGATAGCTGAATGAATATTATCGAGCGTTATAAGAGAGAAGGAGGTTATAATAAAAATATGCCTGTAAATTTATAGTACTTTGTTTTCTCCTCACTCTCTTCCTTCATTACTCTTTTATTTCATTGCTCTTTTATTTCATTGCTCTTTTATTTCATTGCTCTTTTATTTCACTACTCTCTTCCTTCATTATTCTTTTATTTCATTGCTCTTTTATTTCACTACTATTTTACTTTATCATTCTACTTTATTCTTCCTGGATATGTTCCAAGATCCAGTTTCCTATAATTTCCAGAGCATCCGGAGAGATTGTTTCTTCGATTTTTGCGTACTCTGAGAGAGACCCTGTTTTAGCGGTCTGGAACAAATGGTTGAGGCCTTGCAATTCTTTGACTATGTAATCTTTATTACCACCTGCCTTGAGAGCATCATCTATAGCCCTGAGGTTTTCTTCAGGCGGAACCTGAAGGTCTTTTTCGCCGGTTATTGCAAGGACAGGACATTTGACTTTCATTAATGTTGGCCTTGGATCATAAGTAAGGAAAAAGCGCATCCATGGTGAGGTGAGTGCTGTTACTTGAGCGTCAATGACAGCTTCGGAATGGCCTGAACTTTCTGTTTTCTGCTCACTTGTGTTCGCTATCTCGGTCCTTAGGATTTCCCGAAGCTCTTCCTCAGCTGCTGTGTTATTCTTTTCTTCTTTTACTACAGAATACATTCTTCTCATCAGAGCTTCATTTTGCGCGATAGTCTCATTGCTTGCTCCTTCGGCTCTTGCAATCCTGTCACTTTGCATGTACAGAATTTCCTCTCCAGTTACCCCAGGTGCTGCCATCAGTATAATGAATGCGATATCTGGAGACTTTACTGCTACCATAGGTGCAATTAGCCCTCCTTCGCTGTGTCCAATCAGTCCGATTCGGCTCGGATCGATCTCCTTGAGACTTTTGAGGTATTCAACTCCTGTGAGTACGTCTTCAGCAAAGTCCTCAGTTGTATCCTGTGAAACATTTCCGGTAGAACCTCCAATACCTCGATCATCGACCCGAAGCACTGCAATTCCCTGGCGTGTCAGATAGTCCGAAAGTACAAGGAACGGGCGATGACCTGCAATTTCCTCATTACGATTTTGTTGGCCTGAACCCGTTATGAGTATGACTGCCGGAAAAGGCCCCTCTGACTGCGGAAGAGATAAGGTTCCTGCCAGCTTTACTCCTGCTTCTTTATTTTCATAAACAACTTCTTCTTCGGTATACGGATACGGTTTTATAGGGTCCTGCTCTCGGTGCGTCTCAGGAGCTTTTTCTATCCTGTTAAGCACAAGTGGAAAAACTGATCCTGCCTGTTTCCATTCTCCCTCTATGGTTTCGTTATTCTCCTTGTATATCCCTTCAAAACTTCCCGGTATGGACTTTACTCCAAGGTTCAAATTACCGTTTTTATAACTAACACTCTCAACAGGTATACCGCTTACTCCCTGATCAGGGCTGTCCATACTGGCACTGATGGACCCATCAGGATTAGTAGAAATATTGAATACTATCCTTAACTCCAATCCGCCTTGGACCGTCAAATTTCCTATCCAGATGCCTTCTATATCCTTGAGATTTCCAGCACTTGCATTATTTGTATCGTTTAGTTGTGAACTATCTAGCTGTGACCCTTCTGACTGCGAACTGCATCCAAGGCCCGCTATAGTAATACTTAGTAGGACTAGACAAATTATAATTTTGCTTTTCATAATCCCTCTCTCTTACAAATTTTCTTTGACTATCTATGTTTAGTTCTATCAGATTTATTTTTAAACTTGGATTCTATTGTTTTTCAACTTTTTTACCTAGACAAAGTTACAGCTGTTAGAACCTGACCAATCCAAATTCGGTTACTGAGAAAAGTAGCACGCCAATCTGATATCTTTGGCAATTATTTTCGATTATTATACTCTATTTTATTATACTCTATATTAAAAAGGGATTAGATTCTACTCGGTCAGCCAAGAAAAGACTTGTAAAAACAAACGAAAACATAATTCCTGAGAATCAAACTCTCGCCAATAAAGACCGAAAAGAAATATTTGTTCAAAACGACAAATTATTCAAAAGAAAAATTCATTCAAAATGATTATTCAAGTGAAAAACTTACTCGAAAACTAAGTCAAATAAAAAAGGGAATTAAAGGTTCAAAAGGTAGATTATTCGGAAAAAATAAGTTAAGTCGTTGTAAGGAAAACTATGTTATAAAAAAGTAAATGAAAATTTACCTTCTAAGTATCATTGTTCTCAGGCGGTCAGCAGCGCTTGCGGACTTATCAGCAATGCCTCCTACTCTTTCGACAAGACCTATCAGGTGACAGACACCTGCACCTCCTATAGTATCCTCGTTTTCGAAGATCTTTTTTAGGAGAGAAGTTTCAAGAACATCCACATCATGTTCCAGTCTTTCGACTTCAGGGATAATGGTCATAGTTTCTTTGATTTCTTCCTTGCTGAAAGAAGTTGCAAGAAGTTTGTAAAGCGCGCCCGCAAGTTCATCGTAAAGCCTTGCAGTCTTCAGGGAGGAGCCCATTAGTTCCAGAAAGCCGTCCTTGATTTCCTCAGGTATATCCTTACAGGGCCGAAGGGTCATCCAGTAGGCAGCCGCCTGAGCATAATCCGCAATAGAATCTTGCTGCTTAAGAAAGGAAAGGAGATCTTTTTTATTCACGGGCAGCCTTATTAATGAGGGAATGCTGGCCCTTATCTTCTGTTTGAGTTTATCAGCCTCGTGCTCCAGTTTGTCAATCTCATCTGTTCTCTCCTCCAGGATGGACTGATTTCCTGCACAGTAGGCTTCCATTGCTTCAGCCAGCTTTTCAACTGCCAGCACTCCCTTTTTTGCGTGTGCTTCCAGAGGCACAAAGGGAGATTCAGCAACCACGTCAAGGACAGAACGGATGTAGTCTATCATAAAAAGATCACCTCTAATCCTATAAAGATCAATGCTGATGTAAGGGCCGCTATAGGAACTGTTGCTACCCAGGAAGAAATAATTCTCCAGATCACACGAAGGTCAACGGCTGCAATCCCGCCTGCAAGTCCAACCCCTATAACCGAACCGACAAGTGTATGGGTAGTCGAAATCGGAAGCGAACTGTAACTGTGAATCAAAACAACTGACGCTGTTGCAAACTGGGCAGAAAAACCACGTGTAGGAGTTAGTTCCGTAATCTTTGAGCCGATTGTTAGAACCACTTTATAGCCCCAAGTGGCCATTCCTATTACCATTCCAAGGCCTCCCATTAAAAGCACCCATAAAGGAATTCCGGCTTCTACTCCTGATACCCCCATAACCTTAAGTGCTGCACAGAGAGGACCAATCGCGTTTGCTACGTCATTTGATCCATGCGCAAATGCGATATAACAGCCTGTTATGAGCTGTAAGGATATGAATTTTTTCTCAACAAAAGGCAGGTCTATAGCTCTATGAAGATAAATCCTTCTTATTATGGAAAAGGTGAGATAAGCAAAAATTGCTCCAAGAACTGGAGATATAAACCAGCTGGCAATAATCTTAGTAAGTTCTCCCCAGTGGATCTCAGAAAAAGAGATAGTTCCGTTATAAACCAGGATCAGCCCGAAACCGAGCACTGAACCAACTATGGAATGGCTGGTTGAAACAGGTAAGTTATAAAAAGTGGTAAGAGTTACCCAGAAGCTTGCTGCAAGAATCGCAGCCAGCATCCCTACCGCTACCATATTCGGATGAACTTTGCCGATTAAATCTATGGGAACAATTCCGTTTGCAATTGTCTGAGTAACTCGATCACCAAAGAATATGGCGCCTAAAAGTTCAAAGACAGCAGCAACAATAATCACTTGCTTGATTGACAAGGACCCTGTTCCAACTGAAGTTCCCATAGCATTTGCGAGGTCGTTTGCCCCTATATTCCAGGCCATATAAAGGCCCGCTAAAATAAGCGCTATGATAAGTAAATCCATTTTTTTTCTGCTCCAGAAATCTTAAAATTCAAACCTTTTATAGTAATTATAACGATAATTATAAAATACATATTTTTAGTTTTTATATTAAAGATTTTATCAGTTCCATTGTCCAGAATTTATTATTTACATTAGTCTCTAAATGTTTCTCTTAATTTCAAGCGTGTGGTATTTCAGACAATTTCATTATATTTTATAGTTTCCATATATTTTCGAGCTCTCTATATAATCTATAGATCTATATACGACTATTTTTGGTATATTCATTTTCTTTTCCTCAGGGTTAGTAATTTCAAACCTTCAATCTGAAGATAACAAGGACAAACTCTAAAAAACAAAACTTTTCCTTTATTCAAAATAATGATCGAATCTCCTTGGAGTTGTTAGTTCTTTCGTTTTTAGGCGATAAGAAAAGAGGGCGTTTAAAATTTTATTTTTACATACTGTTTAAAATTTTTGATAAAAATGTCTTATTTTATGTATTTAATTAATTTTAACTATCTCCACTAGTACTAGCTTTCAAAACTTTCTTTGAGCAATAAACTACCTTTATAGGATAGTTTATAATATTGTAAAATACCCACAGTGGGGAAGTGGGGAAATAAAAACCAATAACTTGGGGAGTATTATAATATGTTTTCAACATTTGGTATTATTCCAACGTATGAAACCTTAACTAAATCCTGTTTACAGGGAAAAGAGAGAATACTAATATTACGTGAGCATGGTCTTGGTTTGCTGTCAAAAGAAGGACAAGAAACCTTGTGGCGCATAGATAATATCGCAATTGTTCTGGATTTGATCAAAACTCGAATTTTTATGTGCGTCCCATTTCAAACGGAAGAAGAGCTTTTAGAAAACGTGTTGCTATTTACAGGTCTCGACTATAAAGCTGCAGTGAAAGTCACAAAAACAATTGTTGCATCCGATTGGATTCCTATGTTGGAGGAGAACTTTTATTCTTTGTAGGGCTTTATAGGAGGTTTTACAAACGCTTTTCTTTTGAGGTAGTTTAAACCTGGCCTTCCAATTTCGTCTTTTATGTTTAAAAATAGATCGACTACACTATATGATCTACAGATTTATAGGTTTACAATAAGATAATAATAGAAAGGAGTAGAGAATGTGCGCAATTGCGTATATCATGGCATCTTGTCAGAATGCGATCTTTACTATTACAAATGGCATCGGGATGGATTCCCATGTTCAACTTGCACACGCAGTCCGTTGAGTCAAGAAAACATATTCCAAAAACTCAGTGATAATTAGACAATGTCATTTTTTACTTTTGTTTTTCTTTTGTGGAATGGCAAACTAACAGAACTTCATAGGCGGTTCTAAAAGTGATTTTCTTTTGTAGGGTAGGAATTACATCCACTCTCTATTAATTGCTTTTAACACACAAAAATACACTGACTGGACTATTAATTTTAAATTAACTTCTGCTGGTTAGTGCATCTACCTTACCTTGATAGAATCGCTTTCAAAACATGGCAGAACAAGGGTTTGTGAGGTACTGTCCAGTTGACGGGTGTTAGACATTATAGAAGCTCGGCTGTAACTGGAAAAATTCTTTAACATCCGTCAACTTGACGGTACCTATTTATCTAAAAGGAAATATTAATCAAATCTAATTCAAAAGCGTCTGTGGGTACGGTAATGAACACAAAAACAAGACGAAGAATAAACACTACCGCGAATTACCTGCAACAGCTACCATAACAAAAATAAGGACTTTAGATTACTGTATTACATATTTACCTGAAAACATATTGAGTTAATGTGACCGGAATTACAGAAGAAAATATTTTTTTCAGGTTTCAAGTTCATGAAACTCATGATCTTTCAGTTCTTTTTTCCTTATATTCTCTCTCAATAGATCGAGGACCTCTTCATCCGAAACATCGTACCATTTCTCGTAAGCTTGGGCGACAGCCCTAAAATAGGCAGGAGTCTCAATCACCACGAGTTCATCTACCTTTTTCTGAAGCTCTTCTGCAACCTCCCTTCCTGTTACAGGTACTGCAACCACTATTTTTCCGGCTTTCCTGTTTTTACAAAGCTCAATGGCTGCCCGCATTGTAGATCCCATTGCAATGCCGTCATCGATAAGAATCACGGTTCTCCCTGCAAGCTCAGGTATGGGATTTCCTCCTCTAAGAACTTTTATTCGCCTTTCAATCTCAACAGTTTGCTCCTGTTTCATCTGCTCAATGGTTTCTTCAGAAAGCCAGTAATACGCATTTTCTAAAATAAAAGTGCTCCCATTCTCGGCTATTGCCCCGAATCCGGCTTCAGGATTATCCGGGAAAGGCAGTTTTCTTGCAATAATGAGAGAAAAATCGGCACCCAACTTCGCTGCAACCTGCAGTCCAACTTCCACTCCCCCACGTGGAATAGCAAGAATAATAGGATTTTCAGTCCTGTATTTTTCAAGAGCTTTTGCAAGCTTTTCTCCTGCGTCTTTACGGTTTTTGAACATATTTCCACCTTACATTCAAAATCACACTTTCTATTCAGAAATTACGCTTTCTATTCAGAAACTAAAACTTATATCCAGAAACTAAAACTTATATTCAGAAACTAAAACTTATATTCAAAATTACACTTTCCATTCAGAAATTATACCTCATATCCCAAAGCTACGTCTTTCTTCCATCAAATATCAAAGTTAAACTATCCTCATAGGCCGCCTGTAAATCTCGACTGAAGAGCCTGAAGGAAGCGTCGTTTCTGGTAAGCAAAGTTCCAAAACTCTGTTTGCAACATCTTCGGGCTTGAGAACAGGTTCATCTGAAAAAAGCGAGTGGTACATGTCGGTATCCACACCTGCAGGACAAACTGCATAAACCTGAAGCCCACCTCCTACTTCGTAAGCAAGAGACTCTGTAAAGCCAATTACTGCAAATTTTGAAGCGCAATATATCGAAAGCTTTGGGATACCATGCTTTCCTGCACCTGAGGATATATTTACAATTCTGCCCTCTCCCCTTCTAAGCAGATGGGGAAGAGCATACTTTGTGCAGAGAAACATACTTTTTACGTTTGTATCCATAATCTCATCATATTCTTCGGTTGAAGTCTCCACAAGATATTTCCTATATGCTACTCCTGCATTGTTCACGAGAATGTCAATTCTTCCAAAAGCATTCATTGCCTTTGAAACCATGTCAATGACCTCCTCTTCATTTCGAATGTCAGTCTTTACCGCAAGAGCTTTTCTACCTTCCCTTTCCACCAACCTGGCAGTTTCTCGAATTTCCCTTTCGGTTCTTGCGACAATTACAATGTTGGCTCCTTCTCCTGCAAGTGACAGGCAAATGGCCCTGCCAATTCCTCTTCCCCCACCGGTTACAATGGCTGCCTGGCCTTTCAGTCTCATAGCAGTCCCTCTACAGTCATCTTTTTAATTATCATGCAGGATAAGAATATAATTTTGGAAGCAATAATTCTGAACTACAATCAAGCGTTATCTATCTCTTTTAAGAACTGTCTATTTCTTAAAAGGAAAAGTGAACTCCGACAAAAGAATGAAAGAAGACCTGGCAAAGAGATAACGTAATTTATAAATCTACAAGCCACCTATATAAGTCTGCCAGAACTACTCCAGATTGCCGGATGCCTGCTCTTTGGTTTTTACAATTAAAGCTGAGGGACTGGAGGAGCCTGTATCTCTATTATCTTTCCGGATGTAACTTTTGAATCCGGAGAGGCAAGTTCCAGAACCTTTTCCGCAATATGTTCGGGTTTAAGTGGAGGTATGTTTGAAAATAGTGACCTGTACATATCCGTATCCACAGCACCCGGGCAGACAGCGTACACTTTAATTTCTCCTTCCAACTCGGAGGCAATAGATTCTGTTATTCCGTTTACTCCAAACTTGGATGCGCAGTATACGGAAAATTCCGGAAGCCCGTGTAATCCTCCTACTGAAGATATATTGATAATTTTTCCGTTTTTACTCCCTCTTATGTATGGAATCGCATACTTCGTACAGAGAAAAACTCCTTTTAAGTTTGTATCTATGATTTTTTCGTACTCTTCGAGAGTTGTTTCCTCCAGTCTCTTTTTATATGCCACTCCTGCATTATTGATAAGAATGTCAAGCTTACCACATTTGTCAATTGTCATTGAGATCAGACGCCTTACATCTTCTTCACTACGTACATCAGCCTGAATAGCCAGAGACTTACTGCCCATTTCTTTTAATTTATCCATAGTTTCTTTAATTTCGCTTTCGTTCCTTGCTGCAATGATGATGTTTGCTCCCTCTTTTGCCAGAGCAAGGCAGATAGCTCTTCCTATCCCTTTGCTTCCCCCGGTTACAAGAGCTGTTTGACCTGCTAAACTCATTGCTACTCCCTTTATTGGTTTATTTTTATCTAATTGTTTTTTATTAAATAAAAGATAAAACGACTCAGTTCCAAAATCTAGTGATGAAAGTAAGTGTAACATCACTACATAAATTTATAATTCTCTAATTATGTAATGATGTTACGGCAAAAACAATGGTAATTATAAATCTTACTCTTAATAACTTATCGGAACTCCCTGCTCTCTCATACCTTTTTGATAGTTATAGCAATGATTACGAATATACCACAAGAGGAATTTTTCGTAGAAAAATTCCTCCAGCCTGCCCTATTTGCAGTGCTCCTATGGTTCATAACGGCTATAATCTATACATCAAAAAAGGTCTTGGAAAAATCAGCATTGGTCGATACAAATGCCAAAATTGTGGTAGTACAGACGAAGAAGATCATAGTTTTTGGGAAGGTCTGAAAACTTTACTTTTTGATTCATTCAATAATTTTTTCCAGGTGCTCAGATACCATAAAGTTTCTTATGATGGAATTTCTGATATAATGAGCTTCATATTTCCAAGATCAAGAAGCACTATTTTTAGAACATTCAACAAAGAAATGGAACAGGAAAATGTTCCAATTTTAGAAAATGTACATATGGTGCACTATGACGAACAGCATCCAAAAGAGGGACGTTGTCAGAAATACCGTTTAACATTACTGGATGCAAAAACTCAAAGAACAATAGCAGATGAACTTTTTGAGGATAAAAGTTCAGAAACCATCAAAACGTTTCTACGAAAAAATCTAGATACATCAGAACCTGTGTTTATTGTTACGGATTTTGATAAGAGATACCCAGATATTTTAAAGGAAGTTTTTGGGGATAAGTTAGTGCATCAATACTGTTTGATGCACTTAAACAAGCTTATAGTTAGCGATTTTCCGAAGAAAACAACAATTGAACAGGAACTATTAAAATACAGGTTATTGAATATATTTTACAATCGTGAAAATGAGATTAAATTCCTGGAAAAAATTCTATCTGAAGAACTTAACGTAATTATGAATGAAGAAAAGCATCAAGAATGGAGTATAAAGGCAAAAAAGGAATTTAACCGATTTAGATATAAATTGAAGCTAGAAA
>NZ_LMVP01000066.1 GCF_002287235.1 Methanosarcina spelaei | reverse complement strand
GGAAATGCTAACATTCAGGTGTTTTAAAACATCAATCGGATAAAAATGGATTATCCTTTTTCTGCTCATTTCTTATTTACCTCATTCGATTTACTCCAGAGGCAAGATTATACAAACTTTGAACACTATCAAAGTCAACTATATCTTTGCCTCTGTGCGTTCAGGAGTTTAAACCGATTTTTCAAGTTCAGTTCAGATCTGTTTCGTTTTTTATACACTGTTATGTAAGAATGGTACTTCTTTCAACATAAACTTTACTACAAAATTATTTAATCAATAGATAAATAATATTATAATTTAATTGGAAATTAGACACAATAATCTAATATTATGGCTCTTCGCTATTTCGAGTGGATAACTTACATTTAGTTCCTAAATGTTGAAGTCGCATATATCAAATATGTGAACAGTTGCTGTTGAAAATCACATTCAAGTTTGATATTTTCCTATTTGGAAGGCTTTTCTTTTGCCTTCGGCTTTTTCAGCTTAGGCTTCAAGACCTCATGAACGTGTTCTAGAGCTCCAGAGAAAAAAGCTTTAGAGTCTGATCTATGAGAAAACACTATACCCGATTATTTTGCTGACAATACCTTTTAAAAAGTGTTTTGCTCGTGTTTTCTTATTGAGCATATCCTGAAACTCAAATTTGATTTTTGAATTTCGTATGTGGAACAATCAGCTGAATACCTAATCACTAAAATGATCCTGAAGACTCATAATGATTTAGAATCAAATAGGTTTTAGGACAAGGCTCATTCTTTGTTTCTTTTTTGGGTAGAAGGATAATGAACAAGTCCAGTTCCGACAGTCCATAGCCCAGAACATAAGCTCCTCTTAGGGACTCATGCTTTTTTTAAGATATTTTCGGAGATGATCATAAGGTGCAACCTCTGTTGCTTCTTTGGGCCCCCTGCGGGACCAATGCCAGGACAAAAACCGGCGCCGAACAGTATGAATATTGAGAATTTCACACCCCGCTTCTCCACGTATTGAATGGCGGATTTGTGCATTAACCAATTGAGACAAAAAGAGGTTAAATGAAAATGAATTTTAAAATGAATTTTACCGTTTTTCTGGAATTCCCGGACGGATATATATTCGACATAATCCAGAAGATAATAACGCATAGAGTCAAGGAATTTCTCAAGATCTTCAAGGGATTTATTGTTTCACTCATTGAGGGACTATAACCGTAGGGTCGGAAGGTTAAAGTGAGTTCAGAGGCTATACAGTACCCGCTGCTTGCTGCGTTCCAGTTTAAAGCCGTTGATATTGTCCTGCTGGCGGCCTTCATCAGTAAAACTGGTCCTGTATTCATAGTGGAGGTAGTCTTCACAGAATACAAAACTTCCAAAGGAGAATAGGACACTTCAAGGCATTTCTACTTGGTGTGGGTAAGGTATTCCATGTATGAGGTTTTGACTTCATCCTCAACTTTGTTGTGTTTGATCCAGTCCTGATCTTCAAAAATGTCCAAAACTTTGAATTCTGTTCATTAGTCATTGGTTAAGGAATTTTCTTGCCTGAAAGCTATCGATTTATCATTAGAAGCCGGCCTTAAATATATGACAAGAGAATATCAAATCTTAAAAATTGGGTAATATCAGATAAATTTAATGTCGTTGCCTGTGAATCAATAAGTGACTTCTGGTTCCAATCTATGAATCATTGATCAATAATCTGCCTGTTATAGTTGGGAATTAAATAGATTTCTACCAGAAGCGATACAACTATCTGCAATCATATTCTGGAGGCGAACAAAATGTACTATGACATAATCGAATCCCCAATTGGTCCCATTATTCTGGCAGGGAATGAAAAAGGACTGAAACATCTTATATTCCTGAAAGGAAAGAAGAGAATAGAAATCCCTGCTGACTGGATAGAAAATAAAGAGTTTTTTAGGGAGGCTACAAGGCAGCTTGAAGCTTATTTTTCCGGGGAACTCAAATCCTTTGACCTTAAACTGGATCCTGAAGGAACGGATTTTCAGAAGTCAGTCTGGAGAACTTTATGCGAAATCCCCTATGGGGAAACCCGAACTTATAAAGAGATAGCTGTATCTATTGGAAAGCCAAAGGCTTATAGAGCGGTGGGACTTGCAAATAACAGGAATTCGATTGCGATAATAATTCCCTGCCACAGGGTAATAGGCTCAGATGGAAAACTTACAGGTTATGCAAGTGGGCTGGATATAAAGGAATTTTTGCTACGGCTTGAAAGTGAGTGCTGAGAGATCCTTCAGTGCCAAAATATATTGTAAATAAAAAAATTTAATTACTAGAAAACTTATAAAATTCTATAGTATTTTTTAAGAGATACAGAGAGTTATTTTTCTGCTTATGATGCAAGTAAATATTATTCGTCGTTTTGATTGAAGAGCGGAATGATTCTGAAATCGCTGGTAGTGCCATGGATAAAGAGATAGTTACTGAGAACTTATCTAAAAAATATGGCGATTTCGAAGCTGTGAAGAGTATTTCGTTCAGTATCAAAAAAGGGACTATATTCGGACTTTTGGGCCCAAACGGAGCAGGAAAATCCACTACTATTAAGATTCTTACCTGTCAGCTTCCTCCTACCTCAGGTACTGCATATATCGGAGGACTAAACACCGTATCGGATGCAGTAAAGATAAAAAAGAAAATCGGAGTTGTTTTTGAGTCTCAAAACCTGTATGAAGAATTATCGGTTTATGAAAACCTCAACTTTTTTAGAAGATTATACAATTCTCCGAAAGAAAGAATAGGTGAAGTACTCAAGGCCGTAGGAATGGAAAGGTATCAAAAAGACAAAGTAAAGACTTTTTCAAAAGGCATGAAACAAAAGATAATGATTTCTCGGGCCCTTCTCAATGACCCCGATGTTTTATTTCTGGATGAGCCCGGAAGCGGATTGGACCCACGTTCGGCAAGGGAAATAAGGCAAATGATTCTTGATCTTAAAGAACAGGGAAAAACAATCCTCATAACGACACATAATATGGAAGAAGCCGATTTTTTATGCGATTGTCTGGCTATTATACATAAAGGATCTATAAGAGCTATGGACACTCCTACAAATTTGAAAAAAAGGTATGGGGAAAATGTTCTAATAATCAAGACTCTAAAAGGAGATATTTACGAATCGCCGCTAAATACAAAAACCAGTAGCGACATCTATGAGAAACTCTCCGAAAATAATCAGGTGTCCTTTGTACATTCAAAAGAGGCTACAATTGAAGATGTTTTCATAAAACTGACCGGGGAGAAATTAACTGATGAATCTTAACGTTGTGCTGGCTATTTTTAGAAAGGACTTGATAACATCGGTAAAGAACAAGAACTTATTGATAATACTATTAACTCCGGTCTTTTTGTCTCTTCTATTTAATTCTACAATTTCATTGACTGATAACACTGTAGTACCCGTTGCAGTTTATGATGAAGGTTCCAGTACCGATTTCATTGAATATCTAAGTTCGAGAAGTAACTATGATGTAACTATTGCAGACTCTGCCGTTAAGTCCGAAGAGTTACTTTATAATCAAAAAGTTTCAGCCATTATGCTTGTGCCAAAAGGCTTCAGTGCAGATATAAAAAATGGGCTCACTCCTTCCCTGAATATCATTGTCAATCCGTATGAGGCAAAATCAGTCGTATTTTTGCAAACTTATAAAGACATTGTCATGGACTTTGCAGGACAGAGATATCCGGTGAACATTACCTTAAATACGCTCCCTGGAAACTTGCAGTCAAGATTCAACATCCCTGTGTGGATTATGTTTACCGTAATATTTGTTGGAATGATGGTTTTACCCAATACGCTAACTACAGAGAAAGAGAAAAAAACCCTTGAAGCAATACTTGTGTCACCAGCTTCGGAAAAAGATGTGATTTATGGCAAATCGCTTTTTGGACTGTTCTTGACTATACTCATATCCCTGGTTATAATTATTATAAACAAAGGTTTCGTCGGAAACTTTCTATCAGTCACAGTTTTTATAATTCTCGGTTCTACCGTATTCACAGGCCTTGGGCTTCTGATTGCCAGTTACGCTGATACTTACTCTTCGGCATCTCTATTTTCCACTGTTTGCATGGCACCCATGATTTTGCTTGCCCTGCTGGCCGATTTGTCCCGAGAGATCGGGTATATTTCCCATCTCGTACCAAGCACTTACGTGTTTTACGGAATAAAAAATGCTATGTTGAATAACTCCGGAATCTCTGATCTTTATCCTGAGGTTGGAACCCTTCTCATATTTAACATTCTTGTATATGTGCTGACATTTCGTGTTCTCAAGAAGAAAAGATATTCTTGAGAACACGGAGTTAGAGTTGCTCGATTTTATTATTTCAGCCTTTCTTGAGGACAGGGGTCAGTGCCGAACCTCAGCTCAGTTGCTTATATTGCCGTTAAAGGAGCTGAATTATTCTTCGAGAAATTCTGCGTTGTTACATTTATCCATAGGTTAAGATTTCTGTAAGGTACACTGACATTTTCTTCTAACATGTCCTTTTTATCGTTATTGTAGAGCAAAAATTGAAGGTTCAAGTTTGTTCCCTCGAAGGGGGGAGTTATAGTGACTGCTTTTTCCAAGGTCTCATTGTTCCCGAGGCATATATTTTTCCAAATATCCGACAAAGGTAGAGGCGTGTCCTCGAGCCTGACTTCCAGCGTATAGTTTACGGGTTTCTGCTCATGATTTATAATTCCTATTATTACAGTCCCATTTTCCCCGAGTACGTAGTCGATAGGATAATTTTCAGCTGTTCCATCGGGCCCCAGAATATAAAATTCGGTAGAGGGTTCCTGTAAGGATTCAGAACTCTGTTTGACGTTCATTATTTCCTCGCAGCCCGATGCAAGAAGAGCAAGGCTTATTAGAATCAGTATGACTAGTTTCCTTATATACATAATCCATCTCACTGCGTCTCCAAGTTTCCTAAAAATTTTTATTTTTGACTATTACATCCTCACATCTTTATATAATTTCTCAGTCCTGCATATTGTAAAATAGAAAAAAACAGAGTGATATTTATGCCTTTAATTTCACTAACCACCGATTTTGGAGACCTTTATCCCGCAGCCATGAAAGCCGTAATTCTGGGAATAAACCCTGCTGTACAGATTGTTGATATCACCCACTCCATCCGACAGGCAGGAATCCGGGAAGGAGCTTTTGCGCTTTATTCCCTTGTTCGATATTTCCCGCAGGGAACCGTACATATAGGCGTTGTCGATCCCGGAGTTGGGACTTCACGCCGTGCTCTTGCTATTAAAGCAGGCTGTGGAGGAGAAGAACAATTTTTTGTCGGCCCTGATAACGGGCTGTTGATCCCTGCAGCGCGCAGCCTTGGCGAAATTGAAGTATACGAAATCACAAATCCTGAACTTATGCTGAAATCAGGAGTTTCTGCAACTTTCCACGGCAGGGATATTTTTGCACCTGCAGGAGCCCATCTCTCAAAAGGCACACCTATCGAGGCAGTAGGACCGAGAATTTCGGATTTCGTTGACCTTGACTTTGAAAATTTCGGAATTGACGGCCCCTTTATTATAGGGGAGGTTATTTTTGCAGACAACTTCGGAAATGTTATTACCAACATCCCGGAAGAAGTAGTTTTAAAATTCTCTAGTTTTGGCTCACAGATAGAAATAAACAGCAGAAGGATCTCCTTTGTTCAAACCTATGGTTTTGTAGGGGAGAAAGAGCCTCTTGCCCTTATAGGCAGTCACAGATTCCTGGAAATTGCCGTAAACAAAGGAAATGCTGCACGTCAGTTCGGACTTAAAAGCGGAGATCAGGTAGTAGTAAAGACTGTATAAAAACGATCATATAAAAATGATAGTATAAAATGGCCGTATAAAATGACCGTATAAAAAATGGCTGTATAAAAGCGACTAGCAATTCTAGATCAATTACTTTAGATCAATTATTTTAGATCGGCTATTTTAGATCGGCTATTTCAGATCAGATCAGTTATTTTTTAACTTTTGGATTTCCTTTTAAGTAGACCTTAACTGTTTTTCTTTCTCAAAAGTCAACAAGATACTTAATTCAGCGGAATTTTTATATAACTATCCGGGTACAGGCAGTCTGTTGAGAATGAAACTGACTACCTTGAAAACTTACAAGCTTGAAGTTTTCTTTTTATTTGCTCTGGTTATTTTGAGCGTTTTTACCCTCTCAGGAAATGGAAATGCAGATAATTCTGCAGCAAGCTCTGGGGGAACTTTCTGGCTCCCCTCAACAGTAATGCAATCAGTAGCCGCATTGTATGCCGTATTTATTGCTATTTTCATACTATCTCTGCAAAGCAACAGGGACAGCACTAACTCGATTGCCAACCGGATAAAACCGCCTCTAAAGATAGTATCCTATACGGCAGCAGGAACAATATATTTTAACGGACTGATACTGATTGTTTTTAGCTTTGGCTCATTTTCCGAAGCCAAAATGAAACTTTTACTGATTTCCTCTCTTATTTCAATGGTTCTATCCCTCTTAGCCATCGTTTATACCTCCATGAACCTGTTAAGCAATGTTTCGGGCTTAAAAACCTCATCTGAAAAGCTTTCGTACATTTCGGATCTTCTTAGAGGACAGGAAGAAAATCCTGTTAACCCACTTAAACAAAGCGAAAAAGATACACAATTCTGCATCAAAGCTCTGGAAGACGAAAATCCTGAGGTCAGAGCAATTGCAGCCGAAGCCCTGGGCCAGGCAAGAGGCCCTGAAGTAGAGAAGGCACTTCTTGGACTCCTTGAAGATAAGAATTCAAGAGTAAGAATAACTGCAGCCAGAAACCTTGGTCGGATAGGAACAGAAAATGCATCAGTACCGTTAATTAAACGATTGACTGTAGACAAAGACCCTGTGTTCCGAGCGTGTGCTATAGAATCCCTTGGGAACCTTAAAGACAAACAGGCAGTTGAACCTTTAATTAAGAGCCTGGACGACAAAGTTCCCGAAGTCAGGATAGCTGCAGCCCGTTCCCTGGGGATTTTAGGTGATGAGAAAGCTGAGGAAGCCCTTATTGCAAAACTGGATAAGAGCTCTCCGGAACTGCAAAAACAGATAGTATTGGCTCTGGGGAGCTCTGGCAGCAAAAAACCCACAGGACTCAGTAGTAAAAAAGCCACAGAAGCCCTTATCCGCAAACTAAGAAATAAGGACCCCGAAATTCGAAAGTGTGCTGCCGAATCCCTTGGGAAACTGGAAAATCCAGAATCAGTAGCCTCGCTTCTCAAATGCCTTGATGATACGAATCCTGAAGTAAGAAATGCTGCTGCTTACTCTCTGGGAACCCTTAGAGCTGAAGAAGCAATAGATGCCCTTCTGGAAATGCTAGACGAAGAAGATTCCGAACTCCGAATCACTGCAGTCTATGCCCTTGGGAATATAAGCAGCCGAAAAGCCGTTGATGCACTTCTCGAAACTCTCAATGACAGCAACCCCTGGGTCAGACGGTACGCCGCCGAAGCCCTTGCAAAAATAGGTGATCAAAAAGCAACAGCTTCCCTTGTCAAAAACTTAAACGATCCTGAATCTGAAGTCAGGTGGACTACAGCTGAAGCTTTAAGGGTACTGGATAAGCAGAACTCAAGGTAAAAGAAAATTATACCTTAGCTTCCTTTTCACGGAAGCCGGTGTACTTTTCCGGGTTATCCTGGAATCTCTTCATGCACTCATACGAACAAAAATAATATGTTCTCCCCTTGTAGTCACTTTTGTATGTTACATCCCTTGACGTAACATCCATATCGCATACAGGATCAAAACGTGTTCCACTCCCTTTCATTTGCATAATTTTCCTCCATTGGTCCGATGTATTACTTTTCTTCTGATACAAGGTAAGGTTCAGGTCAGCAAATAGAGAAAGAGTAATACTGGGAAGATAGAATCAAATTAATTCACAGCAAAAAATTTTTAGATTTAATGGATGTCTCCCGAAAAATATTCTTATTTTTCCCGAATATCCGTATCTTTATAGCTGCGAAGATTTTTTGATTCTTCAAAGCCGAAATAACGGTAACTCTTCACCCTTCCCCACTACGCTTTTCATCAGTTGCTGCAAATAAACCCAAATAACTGATTATTACTATAATATTTAGCAGTTTTTATATAATTGTTTTCGGTAGCGTTTCTTACTCTTCTTGCTTCCAGATACTTCTCACACTGATTTTAATTCTGCTTGAATGAGTGAAGTAAGTGTGTTGTATAATCCTTGGAAGCTGGGAGATGAAAACACAGTAAGCCTTTTTTAAATTTCTAGGTGATATAAGTCATGACTCATGAAGTAAAAAGTATTGCTGCCTATTTTCTTGGAATTCTCAGAACTGGTAAAGCAATATATTTTATCAAAAACCTAAATGATACTGACTCTGAGATCAGATAATTACACCTACAACTTTAAGAGTACAGGATTAGCAAAACTGGGTTCTCAAATTTATAAAGTAGCTTTTCTCTCCCATAATTCAGCCCTCTTGAGCGAGCAAAGCGAGCGAAAAGGGCTTCGTGCTCCCGAAACGAAATTCGGGTAATTCAGCCCTCTTGAGCGAACGAAGTGAGCGAAAAGGGCACCGTCCTCCCGAGACGGGACTCGGGTGACGGAACTCGGGAGTTACATCCACTCGTAATGCATCAGAACTTCAGGATTAAAACTCTGCATCAAACTGTTTTCCGTATATCCAAAAAAGAGGCAGCCACTGCAGTTTTCGACGATTTCCTTTCTGTGTTCTTCCGAGTTTTTCCAGACGCTCTCAAAGCCGTCCCAGATCACGTTTCCAAGTGGCTCGTTATGCACACGGCAGGTTTCCAGAGTGCCGTCATGCGTCACATTCATAATAATCCCACTAGCTCTGCATTTGTAGTCCATTTTTCCGTCCCTGACCATTTTGAGGTAGGTTTTGGAATTGATTATAGGGTAATCTTGCTTCTTAAGCTCGATTATGTGGTCAACTGTACAGTGGAACTTTTCCTTATTTCGAATCCCAATATCATTCCAGATCTCATCACTGATTCCGGGAAACTCGTGGACAGGCTCGAAGGAAACCTTTACTCCCAGCTTTTTTGCAAGTAAAATAAGTGTCTCGATATCGTCCAGGTTTTTTCCTGTGAGCACGCAGTTCATCAAAATGGGATTTTTCTTTTTCTGAAGTTTTCTAACCTTAATAGCTTTTTTTAAACCCTTCAATAGAGTTTCAAAATCCATCCTTCGAATTTCTTTATAACTATCTATTCCATCCACTGAAACCGAAAGGTAGTCCACATCTCCAAGCTCTTCCGCTCTCTCGTAAAGCAGTTTTCCATTTGTGACCATGGAAGTGATCAAACCGATTTTTTTAGCATGTGCCATAATATTAGGCAGGTCTTTTCTAAGAAGAGGCTCTACGGTCCAGGCATTGTAAACTCCGATTCCGAATTCTCTCGCATCATTTAATAATTTGAAAATCTCTTCTTTAGTCGGCTCTTCTCCGGTTTTCTTCCAGTACTCACAGAATTTGCAGCGCATATTGCAGCGGGCATTTACACCGTGGGAAAGGACAAAAGGACGCTGTCTCACACGGATCTGCCAGAGTGCTCTTGAAGCCAGGATAGGATCAAATCGGGACATGGAACTCTCTTATATATTTTTTTGTGAAAGACTGCTTATTATTCATTATCTCTTCTATTATAACCTTTTTTTGGAGAACTGGTTTGTAACATATTTTTTCGGCTCCATCCAGCTTACTGACTTATGAGCCGAAGTTCGTGGATAATTTGTTAAACCGTTTAATACCTGGAGAGTGATCAGATATGATATTAAAGTAAGCTAAGTCAAAGTTATGTGCCAGGAATCGTGTGAAAATTCCTTGTAAATAAATAGAAATTGAGTTAACTGCTAATTTACTCATAACTAATTTTAAGTAGATCCAATAGTTACCGGATTTAAAACGTTTCCAGGATTCCTGTATGTTATTGCTCTAACTAAAAAACATATTCCTATAACCGGCATCACAAAGAGCCAATAGAATGCCTGAAAAGCGACAACAGCATCAAAAGTCGGCCCTCCTCTTGAAAGTGCATGTGAAAGTCCACTGAGCGTGAAGAAAAGGAGTGACATCGAAAGCATACTCGCTACAGATGAAACTGCAAGATATGCATTCATCGAGGCAGGATGTCTATCCATAGATAAGAAGACCAGTGCCGAGAACGGGGACAGTAACGCCATAAATAGCATCACGAGTGTTTCTGCGATGCCGATGTGGTCACTAAGAAGTTCTCTACCACTAAAAATAACCCAAAAATTTACGATAACTAGTACAAATAGAGAAATACATAATGGGACTGCCAGATACCATCTGGGTAGTACTTTTCTTGCTTCCACCAAAAAAAGAACGGAACCCAAAAATGAAATAATGCTCAATAACTCTGTCAAGTCCCCGAAAGAAAGTATTGTGACAGATATTGACCAAAGTATACAACTTATTATTAAGGCTGCGGTCCAGTAAAACATAAAGATAGCAGACATCAATGCCAGTGCGATTTTTATCCTCATTAAATCATCACCGTAAATTTCCACAACAAATGTTTTCAAATTTCATATGTCTTGCACCACACTGGCAATTGCAGATTTAATTATAGTAGGACTTACGCGACACAATTCCATAATCTAGTGATTTCTCTTATTGTTCTTTCCTCAAACCTACAATTTTCTCTGCTGACTACCTCAAAAAGCTGCAATAATCTTGAAAAACAAATTCTTTGGCATTTTTGCCAAAGAATCAGTTTATTCATTAGATATTTTTTTTGATTATTTTATCTAAAATCAATACGCTCCGCTACTTTCTAAAGTGAAACTTTTATCAAAATAGCTTA
>NZ_LMVP01000065.1 GCF_002287235.1 Methanosarcina spelaei | reverse complement strand
ATTACTTATTCCGGAGGCAAGATCTACTTCGGGGAAGCAATGGGCGGGCACAAATACTACTGCTATGACGAAGCCGGCAACGAAGTCTGGAGCCGTACCTCTACCACTCAGACAAGCAGTGAGGGATCCTACTACTGGGCAGGAGCTGCTGTAATCGGTAACAGTCTTGTTTATGGAGACGATGATGGACACCTTGTTTCCGTAAACAAGGACACAGGAGCTAACATCGCCGAAGTAGATGTCTCTAAAGAGTTCGGAGTAACGTGTGGGAAAATCAGGTCCTCGGTACTCTATGTTGAAGAATTAAAAAGGATCTACTTCACCTCCACCGGAGGATACTGTTTTGCACTTGGTTTTAATCCGGCAAACGGAACTTTTAAAACTTCGGACAAACATAGCTTAAAAGTTACCTACTCAACCTCTACTCCTGCCTACTATGAAGGAAGGATCTACATGGGTACAGGTGCTGCAATGGGTGGAGCAGGAAAAGGTCTTTACTGCCTGGATTCTGACTTGTCAGGCGTAATCTGGAATTATCCGACAGGTGTTATAATCCAGTCCTCCCCTGCAATCTCCACATACTATGACGACGGGGATGGGGAAGTATATATTTACTTCACGGAAAACGACAACAAGAAAGGTGGTGTGTACTGTCTCAAGGATCTCCCCGACTCCACGAGCCCTGAACTTGTCTGGAGTTACGTCGAATCAGGCAAGACAGCCTATTCTCTCCAGGGAGTTGCGATTTCTGACGGCTGGGTCTACTTCGGGTCTGACAATAAATACATCTTTGGGTTTACAACTAAAGATTCACAGGCTACCAAGCCTGCCGCTAACTTCAACGGATCTCCGCTTTCCGGGAACACGCCTTTGACAGTCCAGTTTAAAGACAAATCCACAGGTGTTCCTACATCCTGGGTCTGGGACTTTGACAACAATGGACATATAGATAGCACCAAACAGAATCCAACGTATAAGTATTCCAAAGCAGGGATTTATACTGTTAAACTTACAGTAACAAATGCTGCAGGCAGCAACACAGTAACAAAAGCAGATTATATAACCGTGACAGCAAAACCAGTTTCTGCATTTTCTGCATCTACAACCTCAGGAAAAGCTCCATTAAACGTTAAGTTTACTGATAAAAGCACAGGAACACCAACGAAGTGGAAATGGAATTTTGGAGACGGAAAAACTTCAACCCAACAGAATCCAACGCATAAGTATTCCAAAGCAGGAATTTATACTGTTAAACTTACAGTAACAAATGCTGCAGGCAGCAACACAGTAACAAAATCAAATTATATAACCGTGACAGCAAAACCAGTTTCTGCATTTTCTGCATCTCCAACCTCAGGAAAAGTTCCATTAAACGTTAAGTTTACTGACAAAAGCACAGGATCACCAACGAAATGGAAATGGAATTTCGGAGACGGAACAACTTCAACCCAACAGAGTCCAACGCATAAATATTGCAAAGCAGGGAAATATACAGTAACCCTCACAGTAACCAATACGGTAGGCAGTAACACAGTAACAAAAGCAGATTATATAAAAGTGACAACCACTTAAAAACTGAATATATAATCTAAAAACGATTTAAATCCTTAATTGAAAAACGATAAAAGAGATCAAAGTAAATGGGTAGTGGGGGAATTATTTATCAAATCTGACAAAACAACCCTTTTTCCTTATTTGAATAGAGTAAAAAGCCAGCGTTCGTTTTACGGTTTTCAATAGCTTACTACAAAACTTTTGGCTTTATAGAACTCTTATATCCTACATTCGGCAGCAAGCACATCCCAACATTTAAATATTCTTAATTGTTATTTTTTGTAGGTTAAGTTAAAAAACAGCATCTTGCGGATTATCTATCTAGCATGATTTGTCTTTTATCTCATATATTATAAATATATATTAATTATGTTATGGTTAACATTTAGTAATTTTTGATTTAAATTAAATATCAAAAGTTCTAAAAAAAACGATATCAATAGAAAAATTGAATGGATTTTTATGTCGACCTGCCGAAAGCAGGTTATATTGTAGAGTTTCATGAAATGATTTCTATATATTCGGTTAAGTGAGGACTAAGGAATCTATTTTGGAATCGCTGTACTAGAAAACCGGGTCGTGGTTTTGAATCATTGAAAACCGAAATCGAGAGAATCTCTGATTAGATTCATCAAATGCATGGTATGCACTCGGTTTTTCAGAATTGATAATAATTCAGGGACACGACCGAAAACCGATTAAACAAAAAATACGGAATAAGACTTTAAAACATCTTCACTTATAACTGGAAGATCCGGTCATTAGTCAACAAACTAAGAATAATTAGCCATAGATTTTTATTTATGAAAATGTTTAATTAGTAATTAGTTTAATTCTGTATAATTAGTTTAATCAGATATTCTTGATAAAACCTGGAACTTTCAGGAAGAAAAGTTTACCTCAACCCGACAGTTTGCCATTTATACTCAGGTAAGTACAAAATATCTGAACTATAATAATTCCTATGTTAAAATTTATATTAGAAAGTTGATTGCTATACTGCATTCAAAGTTGTATAAAAATTGTTAACTGATTACAAAACAACATCTGCTAGTGAAATTTCCTGCATATATGTTCCAATAATCTCTTAAATATCCGTTTGGTCTGGCACTTCAAAAGGTCCGAAACCTGATCCGGCTGCAGTATGAAACTCGAAATGCAGACGGGTTCTTCCGCTTAGACTAACCGACAACCCCCATGAAAACACAGGAGGTCTTCAAAAAAATAAGAAACTGAAAGCACTTATTTTTCTTTACACAGCTCTAGCCTGAAATTTTTTCCTGAGTACTGGAAAGTCAGGTATAATCTTAAGCAAAAATCTTAAAGTAATATAAAATTTTGCCTGATGAATATTGTTGAATTTTAATTAGAGCCGTGTTTTTCATATTCAGCATTTTTCCGGGTTTTGAAATGCTGTAATTTTTCTGTCCGATCACCGTATTTCCACAGACAAGTACTCCAAATCGGTAGATCCCCAAAATCCATAAGATCCGAACACAGAAAAACAAATCCAGCCGTTCCTGTTTTCTTCAAAAGTCCGAAAAATCTCCAAACCAAAAAATTCTCCCGTCCGATCAAATCCTCTCTTGAACAGCCGGGAGACAGGCATTTCCGCGCAGGCCGGCTGAACCCCAATTAAAATTCCAAAATGTAGGAGAAAAGAAAATATGAATAAATGTACGAAAATATTAATAATGGTTTGTTTAACCTTGCTCCTGGCGGCAGTTGCCCAACCAGCGCTGGGTTCAAACTGGCCAGAGTTCCAGAAAGACAAAATAAACAGCGGAGTTACAAACGACAGTGCTCCGATAACCAGTCCTAACACGACTATATCCTGGACGAATGATACCATTCTTGATCAAAACAGGATGGCCGGAATTGACGTGAGTCCGATTGTGTGTAATGGCTTTGTTTATACGGTTACATCAGAAGGTAAGCTTTTCAAATACTATCTGAATGGAACGCAAGTTACTGACGGTTGGCCAGTTAGCTTTGTCAGCAGCCCTGGCGCTTACGAGTTCCAGCTTGCTACACCGGCGGCATGTCCATGTGGTTATATCTTTGTGTTGGATTCCGGACACCAGGATCGGGCAAATCCTCATGATGACCTCTATGCTATCGATGCAGATACAGGAGTAATTGTTGATAGTGTGAATATAACTGACTATAATTACACTCAGTTTAATACCCCAATTACTTGTACAAACTGCAGCAATGGAAGTAAACACATTCTCTTCGGTTCTATGAACATTACCACAGATTATAATACCTGGGTCACGAGCTTCCTTGATGGAAAGTACTACTGTTACGATGTCACTGACCCCACTAATATGGTAGAGTGTTGGAACCATACGTCTTCAGCAGGGTATTACTGGACAGGTGCAGCGATCATCGGGGATTATGCGGTTTTTGGAAATGAATCCGGTTGGCTTGCTTCGGTAAACAAGTGTACAGGCTCGGTTGTCGATGAAGTCGATGTCTCAGATTTATTCAACGTTGACGCGCAAGCAATCCGATCCTCTGTGAGTTATAACGCGGAGACCGAAAGGGTCTATTTCACCTCCACAGGGGGGTACTGCTATGCACTGGGCTTCGACGATACTAATGGTGAGTTCATCAGAAATGAAAGGTGGAGCACATCCATCCCTACCACTAGTACCTCCACTCCCGCATATTATAACGGCAAGATCTATGTGGGTAACTACAGCTCCGGCGGAGGTAGTCTCACGTGCCTTTACGCGAACGGAACTGTGTTTTGGAGTAATCATGTAGGCGTTGTTCAGAGCTCTCCCGCAATATCAACCTTTTATGGTCCAGACAACGAGTATATCTATGTCACAACAAACAATCTAACCGGTGGCATCTGCTGTGTGGACAGTAGTGGTAATACAGTCTGGAGAGAAGACTCCATCCATGATTCCATCAATCCTTACGGAAGTCTAAGTCTGGCTGGAGCTGCCATCTCAGGTGGCTGGGTTTTCTACGGAAATGACGATGGAGTTATCCACGGCCGTGCCAACTTTACTCGCTATGATTTTAATGGAAGTGCGGATATGTGGGCTTACAAGTACCAGGTATATACCAACCCGCCCAATACTGCTACGGACCCAGAGATAGAGTTCTCGTCTGCCGAATACAATGCCATCAAAACGGATGATAATGTATACGCATCTAACCAAACGACTAGTGACGGTTATTATGCTGCACATCGGTTTGTATTCAAGATTGATGACAATGAGAAGCCATGGATCACTTCTATCAATGTGACATGGAATGGTATAGCAAAGCATGATACTGAAGCAGATGGAGCTTATTTGTACATCTGGAATGGTACAGGATATGAAGAACTGACTAATAACAATGTTAATACAGACGCTACTTTGAATGGTGAAGTAGCATTAAATATCGGCAACTACATTGACGGATCAAATAATGTAACTGTGCTGGTGGTGCAGAAGAGTCCACAAACTTCCGATGAAGAAGGGACACACTACTCACAAATCGAAACCGATTATGTTAAACTTGTGGTAACACCTTAACATAATTTTTGAGGATTAGATAAATTCCTGATTTTAACAAATTGCTATATTTTTTACGTAGTTAGTTAATAATCGGGGTTTTATCAAAATCTTTCTTTTTTAAGTCTTGCGCTATAGCCGGTTAAATATGCGCTTAAAATATGAAAATTCTAGATGCGATACTTCTGGATAAACATCGACTCATTATTGATAACCATCTTAAAAGAGCAGTGAAAAATATGAAAAAAATATGTGCTATTTTTGTTATTGCGCTTCTGAGTGCAATTATTTTGATAACACCCGCATCGGCAAAAACATGGGATGTGCACACAATTACAGAACTACAAAATGCATTAACAAGTGCTGGCGAAGGGGACACTGTCTTTGTGCATAATGGCAACTATACGCTTACAAATGATCTCAGGTTTTCCAAGCCAAATATAACATTTACTGGTGAAAGTGAGGAAGGAGTGATATTACTTGGAAAAAGTGCTTTTATCTCTATAGGTACGGATGGTAGTAATTTGTATCCAGCACCAGGATGTGTTGTTGATAATATGACCTTAATAAATATAGGGCCAGACTCTTCTAACGTACGCGGTGTCTGTATTTATGGCAGTTCCCCTAACTGTACTCTCATAAACATGATATTTCGCAATATCACAACTAGAGCAATTGACAGTGCAACCTCCTGTACTATAAGCAACTGCAGGTTTGAGAGTTGCGGTAAAACTCTAAACGCAGTCTATATTAGTGGTGGAGCTGGCAGCAATGTTGTCAACAACCTATTCGTCGACGAGGCACCTAGCTATAATCCGTTAGGTGTAAGTAAGTCTAAGGATTCTATTATTACTAACAATACTTTTTTAGACTATCATTTTACATCTGGTGCAACCAACAAAATTCTCATTATGTTAACTTCTTCGAGTAATTGCAATATCAGCGGGAACCATTTCGAAAACTTTACAGATTACGGTATACGCGTATCAAGTTCAAGTTCATCGAATCTGATTACTGATAATGATTTCATTTCAGGCGACAACGCAGTATACTACTTAAGTGCAAGTGAAGGGAACCGGTTCTATCAAAACAATTTCGTTAACATTACAAATCCAATTAATGGAGTTGCACCTACTACAATATATTGGAACTCCACCGAACCCATAGAATATACTTACAACAGTAAGACCTACACCGGCTACCTAGGCAACTTTTGGGGTACCGCCTACGATGGAGTTGACGGTGACGGAAATGGAATTGGTGACATCTCCTACTCTGTTCCTTCCAATTTCGGTACTGACTTTGCTCCCCTCATGTCTCCAAAAGAGAACTACGGGACTTCAGAAACACCCGGAACTCCCTCAGCTCTATTTGCAGATTTTTCAGCAACACAAACTTCTGGAATCGCCCCGCTTACGGTTAACTTCATCGACCAGTCTACAGGTTCCCCAACATCCTGGAGATGGGACTTTGGAGACGGTACCAGCTCTACCGGGCAGAACGTCTCGCACACTTACACTTCAGACGGAACCTATACCGTCAATTTAAAAGTTTCCAATTCAGCCGGGAGCAATACTAAAATAAAGACCGGTTATATCACTGTAAACAAAGAGTCCGAGTGGCTTGAATTCCAGAAAGACAGTTCCCACACCGGATACACCTTCGGTTCTGCCCCAATCCAGGATCCTGAACTCCTCTGGCAGAACCTGACTTCTTCGGACCAGGAACCCTGCGGAAGCGGAGGCATCAATGTTCAGCCAGTGATTTCCGGAAACAAGGTATTCGTAACTGCCGGAAATGCCTCGGTCTGGGCCTTTAACAAAGATACAGGAGACCTTTTCTGGTCCAAGGAACTGGGTGGGGATCTGGTACAGACCTCAACTCCTGCTCTGGGAGACGGAAAACTCTTCGTCCCTACTCAGGAAGGAGACCTCTACGCCTTTGACGCAGAAAGCGGAAATGAACTCTGGAATGAACATATAACCAACAGCAGCTTTGAGTCTCCAATTACCTATTCTGACCACAAACTCTACATCGGAGACGGGCTTGCAGGAGGAAACGGAACCAAATACTACTACTGCTACGACGACAACGGCAGCTTCGTCTGGAAGCACGAAAACACAAACAGTGCAGGCTTTATCTGGAGTGGATCCGTAGTTGTCGGAAAATACCTGGTTTACCCGGTTTTCGAAGGTAAATTGGTCTGCCTGGACAAAGATACCGGAGAATTTGTAGATGAGGTTGACTTCAGTAACAGTTCCGATGTTTCCTTTGCAGTTGCTGATCCGGGTATGTTCCGCAGCTCAGTAACTTACGCTAACGAGGCCCTGTACACCTCCTCTGAAAGAGGACAGGAAACCGGTTACTGCTTCAAAGTAGGTTTTGATCCAGGCACAGGCCAGTTCCTGGACAGCGGCTGGGCAGCTTCAATAGGCTTCTCTACCTCAACACCGACCGTCTATGACGGCAGAGTCTATGTAGGACACGGAGAACACGGCGAAACCGGGTCTATGTTCTGTCTGAACGATTCTGACGGATCGGCCATCTGGAACACTCCGGTTAGCGGAGGAGTCAAATCTTCACCTGTCATTTCGGTCAAAAACGACAAACCATACATCTACTTCACCGAATCTAACAATGACGGCTCCATTTACTGTCTGAACCCTGACGGGACCCTTGCCTGGCATTACAACCCGCCTGCAGATGATGCATATACTCTGCAGGGTGCAGCCCTTTCCGAGGACAAGGTCTACTACGGAACCGATAACGGATACTTATACTGCATAGATCAGGGCGAAGCTCTCCCTCCAACAGCTAATTTCACTTTGGACAAACAGACAGGTTCTTTCCCATTGAAGATTTCCTTCAAAGACAGGTCTTTTAACGCCAATAAATTCCTCTGGGACTTCGGGGATGGAAACACTTCAACCGAAATAAACCCGGTCCATACCTATTCTGCTGCAGGCAGTTATAACGTATCTCTTACCGTTCAAAACGAGCATGGGACGGACACGAAAATTGTTAATGAGTACATTTACGCAGTCAGAACCCCGGTTACCTGGCCTGTCAAAAGCGGAGAGTCCATTCAGGCAGCAATTAACGCCGCAACTTCCGGAGACATAATCAAGGTATATCCAGGGGAATATCACGAAGCTTTGACCGTTAACAAGACCCTGACCCTCAAAGGCGTAAGATTCCCTGTCCTGAACGCTTCTGGTTTCACAGGCTCTCCGGGCGTAACAATAAGTGCTGATGATGTTGATTTCAACGGATTTAAGGTTACGGGAACCGAAGAAAAATGCTTTGGAATCAGTGTGTCTGCAAACAATACTTCGATAGAGGATAACCTTATAGACGACTGTGCCGAAGGTGTGGCGTTCACAGGGACCGGAAACACCCTTCTAGGAAACACCATCTCCAACTGCTGGGACTCTGCAGCCGTACTCGATAACACCGGAGGCAACAGGCTCTACCAGAATACTTTTATCAATAACAGCGGGAAGAAGACCGGAGGTTCAAACAATCACATCTCCGGTGGTTCAGGTTCCTTCTTCCAGAGCTCCGAACCCGTAGAATACCTGTGGAACGGACAAAAACTGACCGGATACATGGGCAATTATTATGACGACTACACCGGAAACGACTCAAGCGGAGACGGAATCGGGGATTCGGCTTATGCTGCCGATGAAGGGATAGATCAATATCCTCTGGTGCTACCTTACTCAAATTACATTGAAGGACAGGAAAACAACTCTATCCCTGAAGACTCCTGGTACCAGTTCCATGGAAAAGTAGACCACCTTGGCTATTCCGAAAGCGGTCCCAAGACCAACCGGACTGAATGGGTAAGTAAGGATGTTAATGATGCTATCACCAGTTCCTCGCCAGTAGTTGCCAAAGGTAAAGTCTTTGTGATCTGCGGCGGAGCAGGAATGGAGGAAGAAGAGACGACAGGCATCGTTCAGTTAGTATCCCTGAACGAGTCTACCGGAGACACAGTCTGGCATACCAGTATCCCGAAGACCGTATACGGTTCGTGGGCTTCTCCTGCTTATGACAGCGGCATGGTCTTTACGGCAACAGGCCATGAACTTGGCTGTTATGATGCCGAAACCGGGAAAAAGCTCTGGTCGTTCGAAATGGAAAGTAGTGCAGTTAATAGTGGGCCTGCTATTGCGGATGGTATGGTGGTCTGTAGTGACTGGGATGGGCACCATTATTACTGTCTTGACGAGTACACCGGAGACTTACTCTGGACTTTTGAAGTGGCAGGAGATGCGCAGTCCGTACCTACCTATGCAGACGGGAAATTCTACCTGGCAAGCTGGGACTACGGGACCTCCAGACAGGGCCATGCTTACTGCGTGGACGCAGTAACTGGGGAACAGATCTGGCACATTGATGTCGAACAGAACTTCTGCGGTTCTCCTGCTTACAAAGACGGGGTTCTTTACCTTACAACCTACAACTTCTACGGAGCGGGAGATCTTTTTGCCCTTAAAGCAAGTGACGGCAGCGAAATCTGGCGGCAAACTATCCCAAGGACGGATTCTACTCCTGCTCTTGCCTATGGAAATGTCTACATTTCCGGAGGTTATGGCCAAGGGGCAACCCTCTGTTTCAATGCGACTACAGGCGCCTCTGTCTGGTCAAATCCCCCACACGTCGGAGACTGGCCCTGGTCGGTAGGTGTTGCCGATGGGCTCGCTTACGTGGGAGGTTATGCTATGGATGCCTTTACAGGTGAAATTGTCTGGTCTACTCCTCATGGGGGCTCTACTCCTGCGCTTTCGGATGGTATGCTTTTCAGTATAGGAAGCGACAAGAGGGTCTATGCCTTTAAGGACTCCTTGATTTTCCCGATAGCTAACTTTACGGCAAATGTAACATCCGGTTCAGCGCCAATGACTGTCGAGTTTACAGACGTTTCAACAGGAAACATTACCAGCTGGGCCTGGGACTTTGACAACGATGGTTCAATAGACAGCACTGAACAGAATCCGATCCATACCTATGCTGTTGCAGGAAATTATACTGTCAATCTTAATGTCACTAGTGCCGAAGGCAGTGATGACGAGGTAAAAGTTGAGTACATAGCTGTTAGTGAATCAACTACTGAGCCACCTATTGCGGAATTCACAGCCGAACCGACTTCTGGCGATGCTCCTCTCACTGTTAGATTTACTGACCAGTCCGCAAATACACCTACATCCTGGCTCTGGGACTTTGGAGACAATTCGACTGCTACCGAGCAGAATGTTTCTCACATTTACAATGCAGCCGGTAACTATACCGTTAACTTCACTGTTGCAAATGCAGACGGAAGCGATTCTGAAGTAAAAACTGAGTACATTGTTGTAAGTGAACCACTGCCTGGAGCACCTGTGGCAAACTTCACGGCAACTCCGACTTCTGGTACTGCTCCTCTCACTGTCAACTTTAAGGATCAGTCAACAGGCACCGTATCTTCGTATGCATGGGACTTCAATAACGATGGTAATATAGACAGCACGGAACAGAGTCCTTCGTATACTTATGTTGCAGCCGGTTCTTACACTGTCAACCTTACGGTAAGTGGACCTGGTGGAAGCAATTCTGAGGTAAAAACCGGGTACATTAAAGTCACTGGTTCATCTCCAGGAAAGCCAGTAGCTGCTTTTTCAGCCTCTCCTGCTTCAGGAAAAGCACCATTGACAGTTGCGTTTACTGACAAGAGTAGTAACATACCGACTAAATGGAAATGGAGTTTTGGAGACGGAACATCGTCCACAATCCAGAATCCAAAGCATAAGTATTCCAAAGCAGGAAAGTATACGGTAATACTTACAGTTACCAATGCTAAAGGCAGTAACACGGTAACAGAAACAGACTATATAAAAGTGATA